>JANXUC010000085.1 GCA_025352065.1 Acidobacteriaceae bacterium
CCCCAGCGCGCCATCACCCCAGGCCAAGCCGCCGTGTTCTACGACGGAGAAGATGTAGTAGGCGGCGGCTGGATCGTTTAGGAGTGGATTGTGTAGGGCGAACGTTCCTGTTCGCCTGAACGGCAACAACTTCATTCTTAGCTCTGCGTATTGTCAAGCATTATATTTGCCTTCTTTTGGTGTACTTACGCACAGGTGCGTAAGGCGGCATTAAATTTAATGATAAGAATGATAAGAATGGTGTCATGCCCAAGAAAAACCCCGCCGCCGTGGCACTAGGACGCATAGGCGGCAAGGCGACCGCCGAAAAACGCACTCCTCAGGAGCGCACTGAGGCAGCTCGCCGCGCAGTCGGGGCTCGTTGGGCCAAGAAAAAGAAGGCAGCTTCCGCATGAAGCGCTACCTCATTTTATTTTTGATACTTTCTCCGCTCGCTATCGCTAAGGATCGGAATTGGCAGGATTCAATCTTCCTCGGCGGCCAGACAGATCAGGCGGGCGCGATGGCAATGCCGATTGGCACAATGATTTTTGCAGCCCCACTGCATCGCCAATACTTCTGGTTTAGTACTCCCGGCTTGAACTATGAACTCTTCTTCCCCAGCCGTCTCAGCGGTCGAATCCCAAGCCTCACCGTGAATGGGCACACCAAGATCGCAGTCGAGGGCCGTCATATGCACGTTCTTGACGATGACGGGAAAGATTGGAAGCTGAACCTCGTTATGAAAGTGGCACCACCGCTGCCAAAATGACGGACCTACCCAGTCGGCGATGATGACTTTGGCTTGAAAATCTTGCCGAACATGCCTCCAGACAGCGAATCCGAGCAAAAACGCAGCTTCCTGCTGACGCTGGCCAAGTACAGCCAGATTGGCTTCGCGCTGCCGGCGGCCACAGTCGTTGGCTGGCTCATGGGCGTGGGCGCGGATCGCTTGTTTCATACAAAGTGGCTGTACATCGTCGGGCTACTTCTCGGGATAGTGGCGGGGTTTATTGAGCTGATTCATACTGTCTCCAAAGCGGACGACAATGGCTGAGGAAGTGGCGGGCGAAACTCGAAGCTCAGAACCGGAAAGCTCCATCCCGGACTTTCCAGACCCACCACTGCCCTCCGATCCCGCTACGGACGCGTTATTTTCCGATTCACTGCGGCGCATTCAGAAATTCATTCCTCTCGCGTCGGCTGCAATTGCCCTGGTTCTCTTCTGGCAGGGAACTCTCGGTCTGGCGTTGGGATTTGCTTTGGGCGCGGCGGTTGCGTGGATCAATTTCCTTTCGCTGAAAAGTACCGTGGCCGCGCTGGCGAACGCTATAACGCAGAGCGGCGCACAGGCTTCGAGACCGCGCGTGGTACTCCGTTTCATAACCCGTTTTGCTTTGATCGCCCTCGGAGCCTATGTTATATTTACCAGATATCCCGTGGCTTTTCACGGGTTTCTGGGCGGATTGTTTGTCCCCGTTCTGGCGATTTTCATGGAAGCCGCGTATGTGGTTGTGGCTGCAATCCGGCCTTCCACTGGCTCCTGACCAACACCCGAAACTTAGCCTTTATATATCAAAATGCCAGAACAACTTTGGATTACTGAACTTCTGAACCGGTTCTTTGCCGGACCCGCCAATGCGGTGTTGAGCCTGCTGCATATTCAGGCCAAGTACCCGCAGGCTCCCATTGACAATACGTTTGCGATGGAATTTCTGGTATTTGTCCTGTTGATGTCCTTCTTTCTACTGGTGCGCGCTTCGTTTTCAGTGGATCGCCCCGGGGCGTTGCAGCACATTGTGGAAAGTGCCGAAGGCTTTATCCAAAACCAGTCGCATGACATCATCGGCCACGGCAGCGAAGGCTTCACTCCGTTCCTGGTCGTCCTCGGCTTGTTTATTCTCGTTTGCAATCTGATTGGGTTGGTTCCAGGTTTTGAATCACCGACTGCTTCGGGAACGGTCACGCTAGGTTGCGCTCTGGTGGCTTGGTTTTACTACCAGACCCACGCTGTGCGACGACATGGGGCCGGGTACCTGAAGCATTTTGCCGGCCCTGTGTGGTGGCTTGCGCCGCTGATGTTTCCGATCGAAATCATCAGTCACTTGGCTCGCATGATGTCGCTCACCATTCGTCTGTATGCCAACATGTTTGCGGGCGACATGGTGACGCTCGTCTTTTTCTCGCTGGTACCGATCGGCTTACCAGTCTTGTTCCTTGGGATGCACATGGCTGTCTCGGTCTTGCAGACTTACATTTTTGTTTTGTTGACAACGATCTATCTCGCCGGAGCGGTTGCCGAGGCGCACTAAAGACAGTTTCGAGTTGTGTGTTTTAAGTTTCGAGCTGGAGGCGGGTTGTATTTTGAAACTCGTCGATACGTGAAACTCGAAACCAGCTTTTCAAGATTTTACCCGCCGCAAGCGTGAGGGCGTCAGCACGGTGAACGTCAACCACCTACTAGCGGTAATTTATAGCAATGAGGAGAGTACACAATGCGTAAGTTGAGCTATTTGTTTTTGTTCTTTGCGTTTCTGACCATTGCGATGCCTGCGATGGCGCAGACCGCCAGCAGCACGGTCGTCAGCAACATCACGGCTAACTGGACTGTTGCCGCCGCCTGCATCGGCATGGCGATTGCTTCTGGTCTTTGCGGACTCGGTCAAGGACGTGCAACTGCTTCCGCAGCGGAAGCCCTAGCACGCAATCCTGGCGCTAGCGGTTCGATTCAAACTGCGCTCATCCTCGGCCTTGCGCTGATCGAGTCGCTCGCTCTCTACACGCTGCTCATCATCTTCATCAAGGTGAAGTAGGCGGCGAAGTTTCTGGTTCTTGTGAAAGCCTCCGCGTAAGCGGGGGCTTTTGCTTTGCTATGAGTATTTTGGAGAGACACGAGAAGGTTCCTGCCTGCGGTGCGAGGATACGGCGTCTCAGCAGTCTCAATGCTTTAGCGGAAAGCTAAAAGCTAAAAGCTTCCTACCCCTTACGATTCCCGTCCCACTCTTTGCTGCGCGTTTCCGGAGCCTTTTCCAGGGTCTCAATGAGCAGGCGACGGATTTTGGAGCGGCCGTCGAGGTCGATATTGACGATTTCGTAGCCGAACTCCAGCTGCTTGGCGCGCCTCAAAACGACTTGAGACTTGATGCTACGCATGCCCACGGAGAATTCCAGCGTGCCTTCTGAGCTGATGCGGACGCCGTCTTCCTTGGTAGCGAGGCCTCCTCCCATGCTCATTTCCCGAATCTGCACTTGGCACTTACCCCACGAGCTGCTGAGGGTACCCGTAATGGCCTTGGCGAGCACCAGGCGCTCGTAGCGACGCTGGCGGACCCACGGACATGCCGGAGCGGGCTCCAGAGGCGCCAGCGCCAATTCTGCGGCTTCCAGACCCGTTTCCGACATGATCTGGCTGCCATAGCGAGGATCGATCCTGGCCAGCGCCTGCGCCGCAGCCACACGAATCTCGCGGTGGTAGGTCCACTTGAACATCTTGCGGGATTCCAACAAGCCGCGGAGGACCGGGGTGGCGTCCTGCTCGCGTAGTCGGCCTAAGGTTTCCAGAGCTTTAATCTGCAGGAATGGGGAACGGCCTTGGGCTTCACCAGCTTGTGCCATGGCGATGCAGGCTCCGGCTGCAGTTACGTCACCGCTCATACCAATTTCGTCGACCGCCATCGGAAGCACGGTTGGGTCGAGCAACTCCAGCAGTTCCAATAGCGTGCGTCCGCGATCCGGCGCCGCGCCGTAGGCGATCTGGCGCACCATCATGTCTTGGAAGAAGCGGTTCATATCTTGCATGCGAGCTGGCAGCAGTTCGAGCAGTGTAGCTACGTCTAAGCGGCTGAGCAGGCCCACGACGGCGGCAGCCCTGCTGGGCTGGCCTAATCGCAGAATCTGGCGCATTTGCTCCAAAGCCGCGCCTTCCAACCCTTTGACCAGGTCTACGACGCGGTCGCATTCCTGGCGCGTCAAACAGCGGTAGAAACGGTCGGCCAAATGGTCGACGGAGGCTTCCGGCGTCCGACGTAAGACTCCGATGAGCTGCCGTGGCACTTCATCCAGACGCAAAGCTTCTTCGATGAAGTCGGGCAGGCGATTTTCCACGCCAATACGCGGCGCCATGTCTTTGGCGAACAGCGGACGATCCTTAGCAATCGCCTGGAGCGAATCCAGAACCTGTTCCAGCGCTCCGTATTGCCGGCGGGTGCTGGCTTCCTGGCTCAAGCGGACGAAGGCGGCACTCATCAAGCTTTGCAATTCGCCTTCTTGATCGGTGCGAACCTGGTCGCCAGCGCGTTTGATGGCGTCCACCAGCAGATCCTTGCCAACCGTGGCGTAGAGGTCGGAAAGTTGGCTGAGTCCGATGGCTGTTTTGCGGCGAACTTCCGTGTCCTTGCTGTCGAGGCAATTGAAGTAGTTGCGTAGAACGCTTTCGGCCGTCTCCATCTCGTTGCGCTCAATGAGAATTTCCAAGAATTGGCGCACGTTGCGGGGCGGAACGCAGGCGGCTTCGTTCGACATCAGCACGGTGCGCTTACCGGATTCTGGCACTTCTGCCCAAAACATGCGGTCCATGATGTCGGCGTGCGATTCGACCAGGAGGCCCGCTTTGCCCATTTTGTCTTCTTGTAGTCGGAGGACTGAGCGCAGGCGTTCCATCTGTCGGCTCATGTGCTCCAGCATCTGGTGGACAGCATTGACTTTAACGTCGCCGCGCTGATATTTCTCCATGGCAAAACGGATGGCCATGTGCTCGGCGGCCTTCATGAGCATGTTCTGATCGGTTTCCTGGTTGCCGACCGTGGCAGCCAGGTTCGAGAGCAGGCCCTGCAAGTTCAGTCGAGCGTTGGGACTGGTGCTTTCAATTTCTCTTTGCAGGTCTTGCGTCTTAGGCTCAGCGGTTTGCGAAGCTTCACCAAAGCGTGTCAGCAGACGAATCGCCTGGACGACTTCTTCTTCCTGCAAGGGAACGGTGGTGCTGTAAGCGAGAGCTGCTGCGGTTGCACTTCCTGCCACGCCGCCTGCCGCCATGTTCGCCACGAGGCCGCTGCCGCCTGCAAATGCGCCTGCTGGAGCGGGGTGACCGCCATTGCTGCCATCGCCGGGGCCTGCAAAGCCGCCACCGGGGCCACTGCCTCCAGGTCCGGAAGGCGCCGAACCGGGTGCGCCACCGCCTCCGCGATTTGCGCCTTCGGAAGCTGCAATTAATTGTAGGAGCTTCTGAGGATCATTCAACCAATTCTTGAACTCGGGGCCGAGCGTTTGCGCCGCAATTTGGGCGGCAATGGATACATCGCCGGTGAGCGGGTCGGCGGCGACGAACTTGACTTCGTTAATCTTGATTCGTGTGTTGTCAGCTCCGAGAGCTTCCTTGATGGATTTCGAGAGATCTTGGGCCTTCGATCCGCCCACCGCGAAAGCGCGGACCAAGCGTGCCAAATCTTCGGCAATGACGTTGGGCGCGAAGTGAATGCTGGCCAGTCCGGCGGCAGAGAGCAGCTGGGCAAAGCTGCGCTCAGCTTGCCCGGTCTCCAGCGGCAAGCCGTCGAGAAGAAGCCGGTGACCGTTGACGCCGAGCAGAAAGCCGTTGCTGCCGGTGCTGGGCAACGACTGCTGCAGTTCGTTCCATGTGGTGTCGAACGCACCCTCAGTGCGTTTGTGATCAAGGCCGTACATTCTCGCGTATTTGATAAGAATGTTGAGGCTATGGACGAACGCGACGGCAGAAGTGCCGCGGGAACGACCCGGTTCTTGGGCAGATATAGACATACGCCTCTCGCCTAAGTAGGGTAAGGCTAATACTGTGTCTTCAGTTAGTTACGGAGGTAATGGCAGGGAGTAGCGGCGGTGCTACTCGCGCGGAAGGACGGTTTCCGGGAGAATTGCCTTGGGTCAGGGCTGGCGCGGCGGTTTTTGGCTGGCGCTTAGCGCCGCAAAACCAGCTTCTTGGGCTGGTAGCCCCGAGGTGTTGGCGAGGAGCAATCGTTACCCTGGGGCTAAAGCCCGGTGAGTTTTATCGGCTACGCGGCGCTAAAGCGCCGCTCTACCAAGAACGTTTCTCGATAGGAAGGGAAAGTAGCCGAGGAAATAGCAGGTTTATGACACACGCCCAACTGGTTCAAAAAGCGATTGCCTGGCTGCGCCGTTACCGGTGCAGTGTAGTCCTGTCCGAGCAGGCGTGTGCCAGCGGAGAGATGCCGGATGCCATTGGCTGGAAACGCACGCAGCATTCGGTCGTGGTGGAGTGCAAGATTTCGCGGGCGGATTTCCTGGCCGACCGGGCTAAGCCCTTTCGGCAGAAGGCGGAGAAGGGTCTTGGCTGTGAAAGGTTCTATATGACGGCACCGGGGTTACTTCGGGTTGACGAGCTTCCGGAGGGGTGGGGTCTGCTGGAATGCGATCGCGGCAGAGTGCGGATGGTGAAGCCGTCGTCGCCGAAGAGTCTACGTTCGGCCCAGGGCATGAAGTATGAGATGAATCTGCTGCTTGCGAGCCTGCGGCGGGTGGAAGTGCGTATTGAGCCGCAGAGTATCACGGATTTTCTGAAATGGAAGAACCGGCTGGCCAGCTACAACGGGGGCGTACTGCCAACAGGCGTGGACTCGTTGGCGGAAGAGGGGAATCTGTATCTGGAACCGGAGGAAGAAGTGGCATCAGCCAACCCGTAGGACGGCGAGAGGCTGATGGTGCGGCGTCGAAAGACTTAGGTTGTGAGATCCATTTGCCGCCTAACCACAGATGCGGATTACTACCGAGTTGCCCGTGATTCGGCCTGAATCAGCGGCAAGGTCCAATGGGGCTTCCAACTTCCCACAACGCGACTTCTGGCCCGGAATACTTTCCGGATTGCCAATTTACCGGCGCAACCGCAAGAGGCACCGCTAATCTGCCGGAATGAAGTAGTGCTACATCTCGCCGACTTGCCTCCAGTGACGCAGGGATGGGACTTAAGGAGCAATCTAGTGCCGCCTGCGCAATCACAATGGAAGGCCCATGCGAAGAAACCGGGCCTTGAGGGTTTGGCTCTGAAGCGTCGTGCTGCGACACTGTCTCTCGCACACGCTGGGCTTCTCAATGGTCATCGGCACACGAGCAACGGCAACGGCTTCATACCTAAATATGTGTCCAAGTACAGAGGTCAAGGGCTTTACCAGAAAGTTCGCGCCGTGACAGATGGAAACGTGATCACCGCCAACGGCCTTGCCCCTTTTGCGGTTGCAGCCGAGATTTTCCGGCACGTAGCACCTGATCGTGAAAGCGATATAGCAATGTACGAGGCGCTGTACTCGCGTGGTCTGTTGGACGACTAAGACCTGCTCCAGCGTGAGGCACTTACACGACGGCGTTGGGTTCCGGGCGGATAGTCGGCCACCCGGAAGTAATCCAGAAATGGCGTTATGGGAAGTTGATCTTGTCCACGCTGCCGATATTTTTCACCAAATTTTGGTCAAGTGACGCGGTAGGGACAATCATTGATGTTTGGCCCCCGCACAGAACCTTACGAGCGCTTTTACGCATACGGCTCCCACCTTGGGTGAGTAGCGTGGAAGCGCACAACAGGATAGGGATGCAAGACGAGTTAGCTCTTGTGGTGCACTGCGTCGGGAAATGCGGTAGTGTTGCGGATCACTAAACTTCTCCCCACGGACGTGCTCTATGACTCGGAATGCGGTACGAGCGTCGTACCTGCTTGGTTTTCTGGTTGTCGCCTCGAGTTTTTTATGTGCCACCGATCGCCCACACGCGATCATTGCAAACGATAATCGGTCTCCGGCAGGTGAGCTCCGTGATGGCGTGCTCAATCTCTCTCTCGAGCTTGGCGAGGGGCAGTGGCATCCGGAGGACGAGGACGGTCGCGTTCTCGCTGTATATGCTCTCGGCGAGACGGGCCGGACGTTGCAGAATCCAGGCCCGCTTATTCGCGTACCGCAAGGCACGGAGATCCACGTCCACCTGCACAACGGGCTTCCTGTGGTTGCGACGGTGCATGGATTACACGAACGACCCGGCTCCGCGGAGGATGCCCTCATTCTGCAGCCGGCTGCAACGCAAGACGTACGCTTCAAAGCGGGCGAACCGGGCGCTTACTACTACTGGGCATCCACAACCGGCAGCCCGCTGGAGCGGCGCCTGCCGATTGAAACCCAGCTCGCGGGAGCCTTCATCGTCGATCCCCCAGGTGACGCTGCAACTGATCGCGTCTTCGTCATCGGTGTCTGGTACAAAAACGCGCCTTTCCGCGTAGGTTCACCGCAGGTTGCCACCATCAACGGCAAGTCCTGGCCCTACACCGAGCGTTTCACTTTCATGCCGGGGGAAACGGTCCGGTGGCGATGGCTCAACCCCAGTATTAGCGCGCATGCGATGCATCTCCACGGCTTCTACTATCACCTGGATGGGGTCGGCGACGCCGAGCAATACAAGTCCTACAAGGAAGCCGAACGGCCCCTGATCGTGACCAAGTTCATCGAGACGGGGCAGAACTTTGACATGACATGGGTTCCGGAGCGTGCTGGTCGATGGCTGTTTCACTGTCATATGGTGATTCACATGTCGCCCCCGGAATGGTCACTGCTTGCCGAGAAGCCCGAGCGCGGTGCGGCAACGACCGCAACTCACCAGGAACACCCCTATGCGGCAGAGACGCAACACGCTGGCATGGGGGGCTTGGTCCTCGGAATCACCGTGGGCGGAAACGAAAGTGTCAAGCCGGCGGTTTGGCATGCCGAACGGAGACTGCAACTCACCCTTGATGAACGCACTGGCGGTACCCAGCCACGTTACGCTCTCCAGTTGCGCGACCTCGCTCGGTTGCCGTCTGTATTGCCGGAGCCCACGACCCCACAATTGATTGGCCCGCCAATCGTTCTCACCCGCGGCCAGCCCGTGGAAATTGAGATAGTCAATCGTTCCAAGCAGCCCACCGCGATCCACTGGCACGGTATCGAGCTCGAAAGCTACTACGATGGCGTGGCCGGATGGACTGGAACGCCACAACAAACAAGCCCCGCCATCAACCCGGGGGAATCCTTCCTCGTGCGAATGGTGCCGCCCCGTGCTGGCACGTTCATCTACCACACGCATTGGCACGACAGGGAGCAACTGGAAAACGGTATTTATGGTCCGCTGATAGTAGTGCCGAGCGGCCAGAAATTCGACCCCGAGTCCGAGAGCACCTTCCTCTTCAGCTTGGGAGTGTTCGAACCATTCGGACCGATGTTGCTAATCAACGGGAATCCCCAGCCTGCGCCCCTAAGGCTGGTTGCCGGAAAAAAATACCATTTCCGGCTCATCAATATCACACCCAACAATGCTGAAATGCGGGCTTCGCTCCGGAAAGCAGGCGCTCCCGTGCAATGGCGCATCGTCGCCAAGGACGGCGCTGACCTGCCGCCAGTGGCAGCGCTACTGCAAACGGCGGAGTTCGGCATTACCGTCGGCGAGACTTACGATTTCGAATACGAAGCCAGCACTCCGGAAGAACTGGCGCTGGAAATCTACTTACCCGTTCCCAAGTTGCGGGTAACACAAGGATTAGTGTTTGTCGCCAATCCTGGTGGCAAATAGTCCGGGCACTACTCGGATTCTGCGCTTGGAATGAACTCCGACACTTTCCATCACCGGTCCATCTGACGATTCTGGGCGAATCGTCGGCAAACAGGAAGCAATTGCTCGCACGGAAGCTAGAGACGGGTCCACCCCCCGCAAAAAAGAAACCGGGCCTTGAGGGCCCGGCTCTGAAGCGTCGTGCTGCGGTGTGTTCCATCGCGGCGCGGCGCAGACTGGCGTCGAATTGTTCGCCCCGGTGGAGGCTGTCGAGTTTGACTTTCGGCGTCAGTCCCCAGATTGAGAGGAAGTTAGGAAACGGACGGGTTGAAAGCTGCATCTGGAAAGCCACTGCAAAAACCATGACTTTCTACTTTCAGTTATCGTTATATGTAATTCATAAAAAAGGCATTTGCGTGCTATTAATATCGTTCCTTGCAGTCTGTCTCAATCGCGCTCCGTTGCTGAGATGGACCAAGCATTTGCATACTTTTCCACAGGCTCGTTTGAGCAAGAATGACCGCGATGATCATGGACAGCTTTCCTTTTACGACGACCGATTACGACGACCGACTGGGGCGAGCTTACGCCGACTGCTCACGCTGGCACGACCGGCTCGGCGGTTTGGCGGACCCAGAATTTTGGTTCGATTCGGGTGCGGATGGTGGAGTATTCTTCCGGGTACTTGGCCGATCATTGGTGGGCTAAGGGGCCCTTGCTGCTTTGCCTCGCGGGGGAGTTGGAGACGGAGCTTTCCGATGGGCGTAAGTTCACGCTGACGCCGGGGATGAGTTATCAGGTGGGGGATGGGGATCCGCCTCGGCCGAAAAGCAGATTCCTCACGATAGTACTGTTCGGAATGACAAACCCTATAGAGTATTGGAACAAGATGCGCTAGAGTTCGCGACGGCCTTCGATGGCTTTGTGCATGGTGACTTCGTCGGTGTATTCGATGTCGCTGCCGGCTGGGACTCCGGTGGCGATGCGGGTTACTTTGACGCGAAGTTTTTTGAGCGCGTCGGCGAGGTAGCTGGCCGTGGCTTCGCCTTCGATGGTGGGATTGGTGGCGAGGATTACTTCGTCGACTTCGCCTGCATCGACGCGGCGAGTCAGGTTGGAGATGCGGAGATGCTCGGGGCCGACTCCGTGCAGCGGAGAGATGGTGCCGTGCAGAACGTGGTAGACGCCGTTGAAGTGCTTGGTCTTCTCGATGGCGGCTATGTTGGTGGGCTCTTCGACGACGCAAACCAGACGATGATTGCGGGTGGGATTGGTGCAGTAGGAGCAGGGATCGACGTCTGTGATGTTATTGCAAATGGAGCAGAGCCGCAGTTGAGCCTTGAGGTCGCGGACGGCAGATGCCAGGGCTTCGGCGTCGTCGTCGCTGGAACGCAGGATATGGAACGCGAGGCGCTGCGCGGATTTGCCGCCGATTCCGGGCAGCTTCTTTAGTTCTTCAATCAAGCGCGCCATCGGCTCGGCAAAACGACTCATGAGGCCTCGGGGAATTTGTGGTTTGGTAATTTGTGATTTGGCAATTCGCAAAATCGCAAATCACCAAATCACAAATGTTCTTGAGAAAAACTAGTGCCGGCTTGCGGGAGGAATAATTCCGTTCATGCGCAGGTACTCGACCATCTGACCGTAATGATCGAAGCCGTGCCCGGCCAACAAGACGCCCATGCTCAGCCGCGTAGTTTTACCTTCGCCAAACGGGCTGTCGATGGGAGCTAAACTGTTGCTTTCGCTGATCGTCCCGATTGCTTTGTGGACGTAGACGAATGAATCTTTCAAGAACTTGACGATATCCGCCTTCGATTTGACGCTGTCCGGTCCGTTTTCGCTGCCCAATTCTACCGGCGGCTTCTCGCTCAGAATGGAGGCTGCCAACATGTAATTGACGGCCGCTACGTGCTTCGCCTGCAAGGCAAATGTGCGCACACCTTTGAACTCGCCCGCGGTTGGAGCAAACGCAAATTTGTCTTCCGGCATGGCTTCTACTGCTGGAACAAGCTCGGTCTCCATGCCTTTGACGGCGCTGTCTAGCTCGCTGGCGGTTGTTTTTTTGTCGGTGGCTGTCTGCGCGATTCCGAAGGTGCCAAGTGCCAGTCCGATTGCTAACGTTGAGAGTATCCTTTTCATGTTGTCCCCTTTGATTATTGAATGTAACTGCAAACAATAGCAGATTCCACACGGTGGAGCTGTTCGGAATGACAGACTCTTAGGGCCCACCCAACAGTTCAGCGTCGGGTGGGTAAAGCCCCCCTGAACCTAGAGTCCCGGCAGTCCCAGGCCGCTGAGCATTCCGCTCATGCCTGATTTCATGGAGTCTTCGACCTTGCGTCCGGCCTCGTTGACTGCAGCCGCGATCAAATCCTGCAACATTTCGATGTCGCCAGATTTCACAACTTCCGGATCAATTTTGACGGCGAGGATGCGCTTACTGCCGTCCATTTTGACGACGACGCTGCCGCCGCCCGCGGAAGCCTCGACGACCGTGGCGCGCATTTTCTCCTGCAGCGCCTCGTACTGCCGGCGCGCCATCTGCATCATGTTCTGAATGTCGAATCCGGCCATAGGACCCCTACTTCTTGTTCTGGTAATCAATCACGGTGCGAATTTCCGCGCCAAACTTCTGTTGTACGTATTTTACGATGGGATCTTGTGCGGCACGACTCTTGCTTCCGGTTCCCGCAGGTCGAGATGGCGCTTTGCCGGTTGAATCCTGAGGGCCGCCGCCGCTGGAGAGCTTCAGCTTCACCGTGCGGCCCAAGGCCTTGCTGGTGGCTGCATTCGCGGCTTTGAGCGGCTCTGCGCCTAGCGTCATCTTCATGGTGAAGTCGGTGGCGACGACCTCAACGGCGGGCTGAGTGCCTTCGAAAAACCAGCGGCCTCCGGTCAAAAGAGCTGCTGCCATCGGATGCCCAGCTGCTTCGACTTCTGCGGCGATCATCGCGCCCAGTTCGTCGGGTGAAGGCTGCGCCGATGCCGCTGAGACAGGCTCAGAGGCAGGTTTTGGCGCGGACTCTGGAGCAATCGCAATTTCAGTTCGCTTCGGAGCTGGAGGGACGGGATCGGGCAGGGAAGCTGGCAGCGCCGATCCCAGGATTACGGGCTCCTTAGCTCCACGTTCAGCGCTGAGGGCGTCCTGACTGGCCGGGGGTTGGGGCACGGCGCGAGGCCCGGGAACGGCGGTCGACATTTCTGGCTTGCCGTAGCCGCCTTTGCGCGCTGTATCCGCAGCGAACGGAGACACCGGGCGAGGTGCTTCAGCTACCTTGCGCGCAGGCGGAATGGCACTGGGTGCCGCCGGAGTGACAACTGGACTCGCAAGCGGACGTGGAGCCACGCTAGCGGTCGTTCGTGGAACGGAACTCGTCGGGTTGCTTCCGGTTGCGGGTAACGCCACTCCGCTCAACAGCTGTTCCATGGGAAGCAGGCGCTGCGCGTGGGACATTTTGACGAGGCCGAGTTCCAGATGAAAGCGCTGCTCCTGCTTATAGCCGAGTTCGCTGTGCGTGCGCAGCATGATTTGCAGGTGCCGAGTTAAATCTTCTTCGCTGAACAAATCGGCGACCGAGCCAACCCGCTCCCGCTCGTCGCTGGAAATTTGGAGTAGTTCCGATTCTGCGCCGGCGACTTTCGCGACCAGCGCGTTGCGAAGGAAACGTACGACTTCACTTGCAAAGTGGACGGCGCTGTGGCCTTCGGTGAGTAGACGATCGACCAGCTGCAGGACTTCACGGCTGTTGCTGTCGGCGACCGCGCGCATGACTTGCTCGATGGTCCCAGAAGGAGCTGCGCCTACGAGTTGGCGGACTGTCTCTGCGGTGAGTTGGCCTTCGCGACTGGCAATGGCCTGATCCAAAATCGAAAGAGCATCGCGGACCGATCCATCTCCGGCTTGGGCAAGCAGGGCGAGGGCGTCTTCGTCGGCGCCGATGTTTTCGCGTCCGGCCAAGTCACGGAGTTGGTTCAGAATTTGTTCGAATTTTACGGCGTGAAAGCTGAAGTGCTGGCAACGCGAGCGTATTGTTTGTGGAATATCTTCGGGCTGC
The DNA here is from genome assembly GCA_025352065.1 of Acidobacteriaceae bacterium. GTDB lineage: Bacteria > Acidobacteriota > Terriglobia > Terriglobales > Acidobacteriaceae > JANXUC01. Next base: position 13,584 of record JANXUC010000085.1, read on the forward strand.
GTCGTCGCCATCATGAAGACGATGTGTGCCGGAGGTTCTTCCAGAGTCTTCAGCAGGGCGTTGAACGCGGCATCCGTAATCTGATGAGCTTCGTCGAGGATGTAGACTTTAAAGCGGTCGCGCGCTGGACGATAGCGAGCGCCTTCGCGGAGTTCGCGAATTTCGTCGATGCCGCGGTTGGTGGCGGCGTCGATTTCGATCACGTCGACGGAATTTCCGGCGCGGACCTCGATGCAGGATTCGCAGGTGCCGCAGGGCTCGGCGACCGGCTTGTCTGACGAGCGGCAGTTCAGAGCCATGGCCAGAATGCGCGCGATGGTCGTCTTGCCAATTCCGCGATGGCCGCTGAAAATGTATCCGTGCGCCAGACGCTCTTGTTGGAGCGCGTTCTTGAGCGTGCGGGTAACGTGGTCTTGTCCGATGACTTCGGAAAAGCGTTGTGGCCGGTATTTACGGGCTAAAACTTGATAGCTCATGCAAACCTAAAATTATACGTGAGGAAGCGTATAGGGACAGATCGTGTGGGGCGGACATTCCTGTCCGCCGCTCTGGGGGGGCGGGATGTCGATGTCAGAACGTTTTCAGCGAAAAACTTCAATGAAGCAAAAGTTAAAAAAATCTCGGTCCGACATCCAAGTCCACATGCTCGCCCAAATTGCCAAAATCCCTCGCGGCAAAGTTAGTACCTACGGTGCAATCGCGCGCGCAGTGGGCATTCCGAACGGGGCTCGCCAAACTGCCCGAGCCCTGCACGGAGCTCATGGCGTACCGTGGCAGCGCGTGGTGGGAGCGGGAGGCGCGATCAAATTGCAAGGTGAACTCGCTTTTGAACAACGCTTTCGATTGCAATCGGAGGGAGTAACCTTTCGCGGCAGGCGCGTGAACATGAAACTCCACGAATACAGGTTCGCCAAAGCAAAAGCGGGGCGCAAAACTTAGGAGTGATCTTCAGCATTCATGCGTCGGCCAAGCCGAGATGGAACCAATCGGACTCAAGCCAGCGCTTCGGCAGCGGTCTCAACTCTTCGAACCGGGAACTTCCCGATGACACTGGTGCAACCTGGGTTGGACCGAATTTCCAATTGACCTCCCAGTTGAGCTAAGCGTTCTCGCATTCCCCCAAAACCAACGCCCAGCGAGCCAGCCGAACCGAGAGCCTTTTGAATCTCGGGCGGGATACCCTTACCCGTGTCTCGAATCTCGACTTCAATTTGGCCATCTTCATGGGCAATTCGAACGATTGCGTCTCGACTCTCCGAATGGCGGTGAACATTGGTGAGCGATTCCTGCACGATACGAAAGATCGAAATCTCCATTTCGTGATCCAGACGGGCCAGGTCCGCCGCGATGTCGAGCGTGACGGCAACTTTGCTCCGTTCCGAAAACCCCTCCACGTAACACTGGAGCGCCGAGGAAAGACCGACTTCGTCCAGCAACGGAGGATGCAGCAGGTGGGAGATGGTGCGAATCTCGCTGCTGACCTCATCGACCAAGCGGGCGTTATCTGTGACGGCCCGCAGAGCGTCGGGATCCAGCCGCGAGGCTTGCTCCACGGCAATATTCATCTTGATCGCGGCCAGCATTTGTCCCACGCTGTCGTGCAATTCGCGGGCGAGTCGCCGCTGTTCCTCGTCTCTTAATTGAAGAAGGCGGGCGGACAATTGTCGAAGACTGCGGTTGGCGGCGTTAAGTTCGGCCGTTCGCTCTTGAACCCGAGTCTCCAGCGCCTGCTGTGCTTCCAGCAGCGATTGCCGCATCCGCACGTGCTCGTCGATATTGGCGTTGGTTCCAAACCACTGGACTATTCTCCCCTCACGATTGCAAACTGGCCGAACACGAGTCAGAAACCAGCGAAACACTCCATCGGCACCGCGCAGCGGGAACTCTTTCTCAAAGGGCCGTCCGCTCTGCAAGGATGCTTGCCACTGTTCCATCACCGATGGCAAGATATCAGGGTCATGCACAGTTTGCCAGCCCCACCCACTCATCTGTTCCGGTGTGGTGCCGGTGTAGTCGTACCAGGTTTGGTTGTACCAAAAAATATGCCCATCGGCCCGGGCCATCCAGCACAGTTCCGGCAGCAAATCCGCAAGGGCATGAAATTGTTCTTCGCGGTTTCGCCGAGTTTCCGGCCAACCTTCGGATTCCGCCAAGTCTTGGCCAATCAAAGCGTCTTGAGACACTGTCACATCACCTCTGCAATCGGAAAATGAGCAGGTACGAGAAGCGTTAGCAATTCGCTTCCTGTGCTGCGCCCTCCATGCTACACCCCTGGCTCAGGGGCTGTAACATAGGCTTTCGGTCGTTCTCAAGGGTTACCCCGGTTTCTTAATTGTGTCTTCCGGATCGGCCGCGATAATCACGTCGACCTCGGCCCCTTGCTTCAGGCCCACAGTTTCGCCCTTGTCATTGACCAGGTTGTTTTCGATGCGAAGCTCCCGGTAGAGATGGTCGGCGCCCTCAACCGCAATCTGCGCTTTTTCGGGTTCGCCCTCCAGCACAGGCTTAATAACTTTTTCTACGGCCCCAGTCAGAACGGTACTTGTTTTTTCCACATCAGGCATTGGCAGGGAACCTCGCCACAACTATCCCGTATCCGCGGCTGGCAAGTCAAATTTTTGGAACCCAAAGCTCGGCAGCACTATGGAGTTTTGAATCGTTCATCCATCTCGACTTGATAGCCCTTGACCAGCTTGTTGGTTTCGCTGGCCATGCCGACCACGGCCATCAATTCTTTGAGCTGGGCGTCGGTGAGTCCTTTGTTTCGCGCGGAAGCGGTGTGAGATGCGATGCAGTACTCGCATTGGCTGGTCACGCTGACGGCTACGTAGATCATTTCTTTCGTTACGGCGTCGATTGCGCCGGGCGCCATGACTTGTTTGATGCTTTCCCATGTCCGCTTCAATGTTGCTGGATCATGGGCGATGGCTTTCCAGAAATTACCGACCCAATCTACTTTGCGCGTGGCCATGATGTCGTCGTAAATGGCGCGAACTTCGGGGCTTGCCTGTTCGTATTCGATCAAGCCAAAAATAGCCATGAGATTCTCCGATGCATTTGTATTTAACCAGGGAAATAGCAGATTCCTCACGATGAAGCTGTTCGGAATGACAAAACGAAAAGATACCTAACAAACTCTAGTTTCAGCCAACTCGTAAATTTTCGGAGTTTCGCCCGCTAGCAACTTGCCTAACTGCGCAGCCGGGCAGCGCAGGCCTACATAAAACTGACCAAACAGGGCATAGACCGCGCTGACGTGGTCAAAGCGCATTTCGTAGATCAGTTTCTTGAAGGAAATTGGGTCGTCCGCCCAAAGAGTAACGCCCCACTCCCAATCGTCGAAACCAATGGAGCCTGTGATGATCTGCTTGACCTCGCCAGCATAGCGGCGTCCAACCATGCCATGCTCGCCCATTTGGCGCGCGCGTTCTTCGATGGGAACGGTGTACCAGTTCAGCTCTTCTCCGCGTCGACGATCCATGGGGTAAAAGCAGACGTAGCGGTTCGAAGGAATGGCTGGGTAAATTCGCGTCTTCATAGCTTCTCGCTGGCGGTCCATGTTTTCTTTGATCGCCGCGGCCCATTCGGGAGAGTGAGGTTCAATGCCACGTTCCAAGAGCGTTTTATAGACCTTGGTTGTCGATTCGTACAAGCCTAGCTCGATGACGGAGACGTAAGAAGTGGTCGGTTCCAAATAGTCCGATAGGCGAAGATTGGCGACTTCGAGCTGCGCCTGATTCAGGTCGGCAAAGGACTGGCGAAAATGCACAAACATCAAATCGCCCTTGTGCCCCAACAGCGTGAAGATCGCCGATTGACCGTCCTCACTTTTCTCGCGCCTGCCAAAGAGGGCTTCGGCTTCGTCTGCAATGGCAAGCTGATCGGCGGCAGAAAGCTTGCGCCACTCGGCGCGACGAAAGCGCATCATCTGGTGCAGAACCGCATAGCCTTCCAGCGTAAGCGGGACGGCAGGCATCTCAGCGGCCGCCTTGGGATGAGCATCGTGCGTTGTCGACATGGGAGGAATCCTCGAAGAACATTGTAGCGCTCTCTTGCGTACTTGCATGCCGCCAGAGGTCCGGAAAATACGCGGCAAGGCCGATGCAGGACTGGTTTTGTTAGACTCGGCGGCGCTCTGTTAGCATGTCCAATGCATGGCTGAAAGTAAGGAATCTCCTTCCGTAGCTGTAGAGCGCGCCCTCGCTATTCTGGAGGCTGTGGCCAACCGTGCCGACGGCCTAACTAATGCGGAAATCAGTCGTAAGTTGAATATCCCTAAGAGTTCGGCTAGTTACATTCTGCGCACGCTGGAGAATAATGGGTACCTACGTCGAGACGGTGAGACTGCCCATTACCGCGTCGGCGTCAAGGTTCTCAGTCTGAGTCGTAGCGCGCTATCGGGGCTCGATGTGCGCGATGTGGCCATTCCATTTATGCGGGATATCGTCGATAGCACCCGGCTGACGTGCCATTTGGCGATTCTGGACGGTTCGTCGGCGGTCTACGTGGAGAAGGTGGAGGCTCCCGGGTTCCTGAAAGTGGATACCTGGGTAGGTCGTCGCATGCTGGTGCATACCACCAGCGTTGGCAAGGCTTTGGCGGCGTACCTGCCACATGCCAAGGTGCAGAAAATTTTGGATGCCGCTGGCATGGAAAAGCGGACTCCGCATAGCATTACGACTCCGGCTAAGTATTTTAAAGAATTGGAACGGGTTCGCGAGCACGGCTATGCGCTGGATAATGAAGAGAACAGCGTGGGCGCGAGGTGCTTCGCGGCGCCTATTTTTGACCAGTCGGATGAAATTGAAGCCAGCCTGGGATTGAGTGGGACGGTGCAACAGGTAAATTCCGAAACGCTGCCTGAACTAAGCGAGATGTTAAAAGAAGCGACGCGCCGGATTTCACGACAGTTGGGGTGGCGGGGGGCTAAGAAGAAGGTTGTGCAGGAGCGCGCTCCTGCTTTCTAGGCAAACCTCCTCGGCGATAGCGCAGCAAGTCCTTCATCAACGGAGTCTCCCTGCACCACGCTAGCCATGACGCTTGCTGTCCCCGGTGCAAGCAAGATTCCATCCCGAAAATGTCCGCTGGCCACGAAATATCCCGGCAGATCGGTCTCGCCGAGAATCGGCAATCCGTCTGGAGAGCCTGGGCGCAAGCCAGCCCAGGATTCTTGGACACTGGCTGAGGCGAGTTCTGGAACAATCCTTACCGCAGCAGCTCGCAAGCGCTCAATCGTTTCCGGATGGACTTCGGTGGCGAAACCCGCTTCTTCGACTGTGGCGCCAACCACGATGCGGCCGTCGCTGCGAGGAATCAAATACACGTCTGGAGCGCGGACTACGTGTTGCAGGACTTCGTGGGAAGGTTTTAGGGACAGCATGTGTCCTTTTACGGGGCGGGTCGGGCTCGGTGAGATCTTCAGCCCGGAAGCAATTTTTGCAGCCCAAGCACCCGCGCAGTTGACGACTGCTCCACCACGAAACTCTGCACTCGCAGTCGCAACGCCCACGGCCCGGCCATCCGCTACGACAATGCGCGACACAGATCCTCCGGTGACGACATCCACGCCTTGGGTCTTGCAGGCGGCAATCAAAGCCGTCATGAGTCCACGGGGATCAACGCTCCATTCTGGCCAAAACTGGATGCTGGGGGATTGGCCATTCGAAGATGGCTTGAGTCTTGGCTCCAGTTGTTCCAATTCAAAAGGAGTGATGGTACGGCAGATATCCCTAAAGTCTCCAGGAAGGACTTCGTCGAGGAGAATCGCCCCCAAACGCCTTAAGTCGACGTCACAGGCGGACGCCGCCTCGACGCCTTGGACGAAGTCTCCATACAGCCTCCGGCTCAGCCGCGCCAGCCCCCGCGCTGCCTCAGGTAGGTGGGGGTCGAACCACGCCAGCATGCCGCCAGCTGCCCAGGAAGCCTCGCGGCCTAAGGCGCCCTTTTCGACGACCAAGACTGAGGCTCCCCGCGAACGGAGCTCCCAAGCGAGCGAAAGCCCAATGACTCCGCCGCCAATGATGACTACGTCCCAACGCTTCACAAGTTGATTCTAAAGCACCAGATACCGCAAGACGGTGACCCCCAAAGCCATTGACACCCGGGGCAATCTGCTGAACAATTCTCGCCACAGCCATATTTCAAATTCTTGGAGGATATAAATGTCTGACGAAACTGCACCTGCTTCCGGCGGAGGCCTCTGGAAGTGGATTGTCGGCGCTCTCGCCGCCATCTTCGTGTTTGGCTCCAGTTACTTCCAGCACGACGCCAGCGATCGGACAGCCCAGCTTGAGGCCGGCCAAAAAGCCACCACAACCCAGATCGCCGATCTCGGCAAGCGCCTCTCGCAGGCGGAGGCTCAGAACGAAACCCTGGCCTCGCAGCTAGGCATGACGAAGAAGGAATTGGAACAGAAGTCTTCGGCGTTGCAGGCCCAAACACGTGCCGCAGAAGCTCATATTGCACAGACGAAGGAAGAGGTCAGCAAGGTGAGTGGCGAAGTTTCCAGCGTGAAGGGCGACGTGGGCGGCGTTAAGACCGACGTAGCGTCCACCAAGACCGACCTCGAAGCGACCAAGGCGAAGCTGGAACACGCCATTGGCGATCTTGGCGTGCAGAGCGGCCTCATCGCACATACTCGCGACGACCTGGACTCTCTCAAGCACAAAGGCGACCGCAACTACTACGAGTTCACATTGATGAAGGGCGCGCAGCCGTCGCCGATCTCAACCGTGGCATTGCAGTTGAAGAAGACCGATGCCAAACGTGGCAAGTTCACCATGAACGTGACTGCCGACGACCGCAACATTGAGAAGAAGGACCGTAACATGAACGAGCCGATCCAGTTTTATAACGGTCGCGACCACTTGCTGTATGAGTTGGTTGTGTGGACGGTCGACAAG
>JANXUC010000099.1 GCA_025352065.1 Acidobacteriaceae bacterium
TTCCCGGCAAACTCGCTTACGTAAAAACTGAAGATGAAAAGTTTCTCTTACAGAGAAACTAGACCAACTGACGTAAACAGGCGATTACACTCAGAACCGGGATTGTGAGTGTAATTGCGATATTACGTCAACAATCTCAAGGCCAAGGGACGGAATACACCGATAGAATTCTGTATGGCCCCGGCTCGCAATCCTTAAACGCTCCATTCTTGATATTTGTCTCGGCCTCATCGAAAGAAGCAAACAAGCAGTGAGCATTCGTGGGAATTTCGTCTGCGATCGAGTTGCATGACAGCGGGGAGTGTTCCGGCGCAGCTCTGGCGCAAAAAGTTACGACGTCGAAACCTTCAAGTTGTTTGGGGGAGGGTATGACTACATTTGTCGAAAAGGACGCCTCCGGTGAATGGGCCTGCCAGCCCTCGTCATCGAACTCCAATTCGTGTGCTTCATAATAAAAGAGCGTGGTTCCTTCAATTGGAATTGAGTGCTCCTTGGCGACGGTCCCTATAATTTCGGGCGAGTCAAAAAACCAGTACCCATTGTGCTTCCAGTAGTTGATGTAGTCAGTGAAATCCTCAGAACAACAACTGCTAAAGGAATAGATGTCAGCGACATTGTTCGCCTTGAGCCAGTCAGGTTTCTTAACCACCCGCTTCGCCATGTAGCCAACAGGAATCATTCCTGGCTAAGTCTATCGCCAACTCCTAGGATCGCGAAAGGTTCGGCGAAGGAGAGCATCGTTGACGAAAACAGGCGTTTACACTCACAATCCGGCCAGCGACCCCGCCTTCGGGCCGCCGCTCAGGTCCCTTACAGCAGAGGTGTAGCAAAATCCCCTCAGTGGGTATACTCCCAGGCTGGGTTTGACCGCGTTTTCCTTCCGCCTGTAAGATCAGCAATTGCCCCACAATGCCGCGCCCTTTCTTTGTTATGGCAGGCTGTCACTAAAAAACTCATGGCCCACGAACTCCCTAAAGCTTACGAACCGGGCGCGATCGAAACGTGCTGGGCCGAATACTGGACGAAAGAGAACCTTTTTGCGGTGCCGACGCCAGAGGCGTCGGATACGCGCGAACGCTTTGTCTTAATGTTGCCTCCGCCGAACGTCACAGGCCGTCTGCACATGGGCCACATGCTCAATCAGACGGAGATGGACGTAATCACGCGCTGGCACCGTATGCGCGGCCATCTTGCGATGTGGGTGCCGGGCACGGACCACGCCGGAATTGCGACGCAGATGATGGTGGAGAAACAGTTGGCGGCGGAGGGTCAAACTCGCCAGCAGCTCGGACGTGAAGCTTTTCTCCAACGCGTGTGGGAGTGGAAGAAGCTATACGGCGGCGCCATTCTCGACCAGATGAAGCGGCTGGGCGCGTCGGTGGATTGGGACCGAGAATACTTCACGATGGATGACCGCCTGTCGCGTGCGGTTCGCGAGGCTTTCGTTCGTCTATATGAAGAAGGGCTAATTTATCGCGGCAAATACATTGTGAACTGGTGTCCGCGCTGCGTGACGGCTATTTCGGATTTGGAAGTCGTGCATGAAGAAATACCCGGCAAGCTGTATCACATTCGCTATCCGGTGACGGGAACGCAGGAATTTGTAGTGGTGGCGACAACGCGCCCCGAAACCATGCTCGGCGATACCGCTGTGGCGGTGAACGCTAAAGACGAACGCTACAAGCATCTGCATGGCAAATCGATCAAGCTGCCGCTGACTGATCGCCAGATCCCTATCATCCTGGACGACATGGCGAATCCGGAATTTGGCACTGGCGCAGTGAAAATCACGCCTGCGCATGATGCCAATGATTTCCAGGCCGGGCTGCGGCATTTGCTGCCACAGATCGACATCATGGACGACACCGGGCGGCTGAACGAGAACGCAGGCGTCTACGCCGGACTCGACCGCTACGCTGCGCGCAAACGTGTGTTGCTCGATTTGGGCGACCAAGGACTGGTTGAAAGCGAGAAAGACTACACGGTGCCGCTGGGCAAGTGCGATCGCTGCAAAACCGTGGTCGAGCCGCGCCTTTCGACGCAGTGGTTCATCAAGATTGCTCCATTAGCGGAACGCGCGATCGAAGCTGTAGAAAAAGGCGAGATTAAGTTCATCCCGGAAAACTACGCGAAAACTTACTTCGAGTGGATGCGCAACATTCATGACTGGTGCATTTCGCGGCAGCTGTGGTGGGGACACCGCATTCCGGCGTGGCGTTGCGACGAATGCAAGACGATTCTGGTGGCACGTGAAGCTCCGGAAAAGTGTTCGCACTGCGGAAGTACGAGCCTGCGCCAGGATTCCGACGTGCTGGATACTTGGTTCTCGTCCGGACTCGTGCCGTTCAGCACACTCGGCTGGCCCGACAAGACACCGGATCTGGACGCATTTTATCCAACGACGCTGCTAATTACGGGCTCAGACATCCTCTTCTTCTGGGTCGCTCGGATGATTATGCTGGGCTGCCACTTCATGGCGGACCATCCCCAGGGCAGCGTTCCATTTCGGCAAGTTTATATTCACGCGTTGGTGCGCGACGCCGAGCGCAAGAAGATGTCGAAAACCAAGGGGAACGTTCTCGACCCGATTGAGGTGATCGCCGAGTACGGCACCGACGCTACGCGATTTACGCTAGCTGCAATGGCAGCGCCGGGCACCGATATTGCCTTCAATCCGGATCGCACGCAGGGCTATCGCGCCTTCGCCAACAAGATTTGGAACGCAGCTCGTTTCATGTTCATGAATGTGGACAAATCGCAGCAAGCGGGCATTTGGTCGCTGGACGACTTTCGCAAGTCTTTGGCAGACGGCAAGCCCGGTGCGGTGATTCAGGGCTGCCAGGCGCTCACACTCGAAGACCGCTGGATTTTTTCCCGCTTTAACACGGTCGCCGGAGAAGTTCACAAAGCGTTGGAAGAATTCCGCTTCCACGAAGCGGCAAATTGTATTTACGACTTCTTTTGGGGCGAATTCTGCGACTGGTATATCGAACTGGTCAAGCCCAGGGTTGCATTGGGAGATGCCAGCGCGGGCACAGTGCGCGCCGCATCGCAAAACTTGGTGGCGCTGTTTGAAGCCTCCCTGCGCCTGCTGCATCCGATCATGCCGTTTATTACGGAAGAAATTTGGCATGCGATTTATGATGGCAAGCCGCCCCATAAGTCAATTGCCCTGGCAGCGTATCCGCAGGCAGATCAGGCGCAATCGGACAGCGTAGCCGAAACCAACATGGCAATTCTGCAGGATTTGATTGCAAATGTTCGCAACCTGCGTGCTGATCTTAAGATTGAACCTAAAGAAAAAGTTCCCGTACAGATTTACGCCAATAGTGAGATCCGTACGTTGCTGGACCAAAATCGAAACGCGATCGAACGGCTGGCAGGCGTTGAAAAAATAGCGTTTGTGGAATCTTCCTTGGCCAAGCTTCCCGGGGCACGCAGCACTACGCGGTTCGAAGTGCGCGTAGTCTATGAACGGAAGATTGACGTTGGAGCTGAACGTCTGCGCCTGACTAAGGAACTTGAAGCCATCGAGAAAGAGCTGGAAAGTTCTCAACGCCAACTCGGCGATGTTGAATTTCTTTCCAAAGCCCCGACACAGGTCGTGGAAGGAAGGCGCAAACGAGCGCAGGAATTAATCGTACTGCGGGAGAAAATCAGGAAAGCGTTGGACGATCTCCCGGAAAAGAAGTGACGAAGCCGACTCATGGATTGGAACAGCCGCCGCCTAACCGCGATCATTGAAAATGCGTTGCTCGAAGACCGCGCCACTCGCGACGCCACGAGCTACTCCTGCATTGATCCGCAGCAGCGGGCTTCTGCCACGATTCTCGCGAAACAAGATTGCGTCCTGGCGGGCATCGGTTGCGTGGCACGCATTCTGGACGTTTACGCTGCGCTGGACGGCGCGGTAGTTTCGCATTATGGAATAACCTCGCATCCTTCGATTTTCGATGGGGTGCGGTTGCACAAAGGCGATTCGATCGCGGTGATTCAGCATAATGCTCGTGTTTTGCTTTCGTGTGAGCGCGTGATTTTGAATTTCCTGCAGCGTATGAGCGGCGTCGCGACAATGACACGCAGATTCGTTGATGCCGTTGCGGGAACAAACGCCAAGATTCTTGACACTCGCAAGACCGTGCCTGGCTGGCGCATCCTGGACAAGTACGCTGTGCGCTGCGGCGGCGGCACCAATCACCGGCTCGACCTTTCCGACGGCGTGCTCATCAAGAACAATCACGTTGCGTTAACGGGAAGCGTGGTCGAGGCGTTGGAGCGCACGCATCGCAATCGACGCGGCACCCAACCAATTGAAGTAGAGGTTCACAACTTGGAGCAACTTGATCAGGCCCTGCAGCACGGCGCCGAGGCAATTTTGTTGGACAACTTACCGCCAGACACGGTACGTGCTGCCGTCGAGCATGTGCGCAAACTTAAGCGATCTGTTCCTCTGGAATGCGCTGGCGGCATTCGGCTGGAAAATGTAAGGGCCTATGCGGAGACCGGCGTAAACTTTATCTCTGTGGGCGCACTGACTCATTCCGCTCCGGCCGCAGACATGAGTTTGAGAATTGTTCCAGCACAGTAGCCTTTCGCGCGCAGAAGAATCAGACGCTATGGAAATCCCCGATCTGCTCCTGCCGGAACTCCTGGCTCCGTTGATCTCCGAAACAATTTTTGCGGGCAAACTTCATCACGCGTTGAGCGTGGGTTCGACGAATGCCGTTGCGCTGGAAGCGGGCGCTGCCGGCCACCCCGAAGGGAGCGTCTTTCTAGCAGAAGAGCAGACATCCGGGCGCGGGCGCGGCGGCCACACCTGGTATTCCGCCCCGTCGCAAGGAATCTATTGTTCCGTCCTCTTGCGGCCGCAGCTTCCGCCAGACCATGTCCTTCTGCTTTCGCTCGCTGCGGGGTTGGCGGTTCGATCCGCTGTCGCTGATGTTACGGGATTGCACGCTGATTTGAAGTGGCCCAACGACCTATTGTTCAACGCTGCAAAATTCTGCGGCATCCTTACAGAACTGCAGTGGGACGGCGCACGTGTCCGCCACGCCGTGGTCGGCATCGGGCTGAACGTGAACTATACATCGTTTCCCGATACATTAGGCAAAGAAGCGACATCACTTCGTCTTGAGTCTGCAAAGACTCAGTCACGCCTCCAGGTTGCAGCGGCTTTGCTAAAATCGCTGGACCGGGAATATTGGGCGTTGGTTGCGGATTCCGGTGCGCAGGAATCGATTCTTCGGCGCTTTCAGGAGCACTCGTCCTGGACGAGCGGATGCGCAGTCCGGGTGGAAGAAACCGACAGCTTTACCGGCGTCACGGAAGGCTTGAATGCGCAGGGGTTTTTGTTGGTTCGCACGCCGCAAGGATTACGGACTGTAGTTTCTGGAACAGTGCGTCGCAGAGCCGGAACGCAGGAATGAATCGGAAAGATAGGCACTTATGCTGCTCGTACTCGACGTAGGAAATACAAACACCGTCCTCGGGGTCTTCGCCCGCACGGAGAGTCGCGCCAGCACGGGGGCGGAACTGACGCTACACTATGAACGCCTGGTTGCAAGCTGGCGCGTCACCACCAGCCAGACCCAGACAATCGACGAATACGGAGTACTTTTTCGTAATCTTTTTTCCATGGCGCATCTTGAGGTCAGTGAAGTCCACGGCATCGTAATTTCTTCCGTGGTTCCACCGCTCGACACTGTATTGCGCTCGGTGTGCGAACGCTACTTCAGTTTGAAACCGTTGTTCATTGAGCCCGGCGTAAAGACTGGGATGCCGGTGCATTACGACAATCCTTCCGAAGTGGGCGCGGACCGCATCGTGAACGCGGTGGCTGCGGTCGAAAAATATGGAGCGCCCTGCATCGTTGTAGATTTCGGAACAGCTACAACCTTCGACTGCGTTTCCGCAAAAAGCGAATACATGGGTGGCGTAATTTGCCCGGGCATCGGTATCTCCGCAGATGCTCTGTTCCAAAAGACCGCACGCTTGCCGCGTGTGGATATTCGCAAGCCCGCTCGCGTAATTGGCACCAACACAGTGGGCAGTCTGCAATCGGGCCTCTACTACGGCTATCTCGGACTGGTGGATGGCATTCTGGAAAATCTCTTGCACGAGATGGGCCCTCGGACGAAAGTCATTGCGACCGGCGGGCTCGCTCCTCTGATTGGGCCGGGCTCCAAACACATTGCGCAGGTGGATGAATTGCTGACGCTGGAAGGGCTGCGAATAATTTGGGAACGCAATCTCAGCGCGCGTCCCGCTGGAAGATCGACCGCGCCCAGCAAGCCCGCGCCAGTCCATTGAGGGATTCCGCCGCCGTGGAGAACTACTTCAACTACTTCACGGAAATCGAAGAACATTTCCAGCGCCATCGCAGCTCCACGCTGCTGCTAACTACACTCGACTGGTCACTGATCGAGACGTGGAAGGATGCTGGGATTCCCTTAGAAGCGGTGCTGCGAGGCATCGATTCCACCTTCGAGCGTTATGCCAAGCGCCCCTTGCGCTCGCGCAAAATTAATGGCTTAGCCTATTGCTCCCAGGAAGTATTGGCTGCGGCGGAAGATATGAAAGAAGCAGCCGTTGGCACAGCGAAGACGGCGTCCTCGGAGCGGGGATTGGATGTGACGGAGATCGTTGTGTTCCTGGAGAGAAATGCCGAACTCCTTGCAAGGGCCGAGTTGCCAGAAAGCTCGACCGCCTCGCCGAGGATTGTTGCTCTAGAGAGCGCACGAGCCTTACGAGAATTGGCTGGAACTCTGAAGACTGCCCCCAACACGAGTTTGGAGGACATCGAGCGGCGACTCACCGTGATGGAGGAGAAGCTTTTCGCTGTGCTGCACGCGGCCGCTCCCGACGAAATTCTGGTCCACCTCCGCGCAGCGGCGGATCGCGAACTGGCTCCCTATCTTAGAAAGATGCCTGCCGCCCAAATCGCGCAACTTCACAAACAGTTCATCAATAAACGATTATTAGAACAGCATGGGTTGCCTCGGCTAAGCCTGTTCTACATGTGAACGTTCTCGCGCAATTTGTGCAGAAATAAAAAACCCGCCAGAGAACCGTTACGTCTCTGGCGGGGATTACCTGACGGAAACCTCTTCCCCCCGAAATTAATTTCCGTTCGGTAAGTGCAAAACCTATTTGCGGGCCAGTACTTCCACCGTCTCCGGCTTGCCCCGGCTCACAATTACTTTTTCCAGCGGCACAGGTGGGATCGCGCGCCCTGTGCCATCCCCTTGCTTCCAGATCTGTGCCAGAAAGTAGTACTTTCCAACGTGGCGGAAAACCAGCTTGCTCTCCTTCGCCGCAACCAGCGATGTTGCTGCCTGCGAGTTGGCCGCCTTGATACTCGTCCCGGTGCCTTTGAGCCACACCGTGCCTTGCCACGTCACGGAGATTTCATACGGGCCCGGCTGGAACGTCGTGTCGCCGAGAACGAACTCGAACGGTATCTCCGCCTTCACGACTTTCGACAAATTCGATTGCGAATGTGAGACGGCCGACAGGGCGACAACTAATGCCGCGATTAGGTAGAACACGTTCTCTGGCTTCATGACGTTCCCCTTGCACCGAGGGCCCCCTTTGTTCTTTTGCCGCCCTCGGCGAGCAACCTTCGTGTTCGTCGCTCGATACTTGTAATGGCAAGGTAAGGGCCAAAGTCGTGCAAGCATCCTCATGACAAGTGCGCATCTACATAAGCCATTGCCGCAAATGGACTTACGCGGCATCGACTTCGAACCCGCCAAAGTCGGCGCGCAGTGCGGGAAACGAGCCATCCTATCCGCGCGTGCTCTCGGTCTATCCGTTGAGATAGCGTTAGCGGCCAAAGGCCACTCGTAACGCAAGCATGTATGCTGGAGAATCTGCGAACGGCCTTGAATCCACCATGCAACTGACGATTGAAAAACTCGTGTACGGCGGCGATGGACTGGCGCGGTTGCCGGCCGACGATTCTGCGATCAACGGCCCCGGCAAAGGTAAAGCTGTGTTCCTCCCCTTCGTTCTGGCGGGGGAGGCAATTGCGGCAACTCTTGTTGAGCAGCGTCCTGGTTTCGCGCGGGGACGTCTCGATTCAATCCTGCAAACGTCTCCTGATCGCGTCGCTCCGCAGTGCCCTCACTTCACAGCGTGTGGAGGTTGTCACTATCAACATGCGGGTTACGAAGAGCAGTTGAAAATTAAGGTTGAGATTCTGCGAGAAAATCTTCGTCGTCTGGCGAAGTTTGAGCTAGAGACGGAGATTATTGTTCACGCTTCGACTCCCTGGAACTACCGCAACCGCACGCGGCTGGCTTTGCGTCATGAAGGTGGATTCAAGCTGGGCTATCGACGCTTCGCTTCCGACGAAGTGTTGGCCGTCGAGGAGTGTCCCATCGTCTCGCCCCTGCTGCAGCAAGCCATCTATGCGATTTGGAAGCTAGGCCGTGACGGATCTATCCCAGCTTCACTGCATGAGGCGGAGCTCTTTGCTGACGCGGAAGACGAAAAGATGATGGCGGTCTTTCATCAGGCCGCTGGTGATCAAAATTTCCCCGCGCGCCTGATTGGATCGCTACAGGCCGAGTTGCCGAGCCTTGAGTCGATTGCAGCGGTAAGCGAAAGAACTCCGTCGCGCAAGCAACCAGACCCCGAGCCTTCGAAGCCAAAGATTCTTGCAGGGAGTGGCGCTCTCACCTACAACGTTGGCGGGCATGCCTACCAGGTCAGCGCGGGCGCGTTCTTCCAAAGCAATCGATATCTGATTCCGGAACTGGTCCGTCTCGTCACGGCCGGGCCATCTGGAAAGACGGCCGCAGGAGAAGTCGCGTTGGATCTATACGCCGGTGGAGGACTGTTTTCCCTGCCGCTGGCAGCAGACTTTCAGCGCGTCATCGCGGTGGAATCTTCTCCCCTTTCATTTGGCGATTTGCGTCGCAACCTTCCGCCTCACGCCAAAGCCGTCCGCGCAACCACCGAATCGTATTTAGAAGACGCTGGCCGCAAGTTGCGCGCGGACTTGATCGTCGTTGACCCCCCGCGCACAGGACTCGGCGCTCGTGTCGCCAAGAGCCTGGTGCAAAGCGGGACACCGCGCATCACTTACGTGTCGTGTGATCCTGCAACCTTGGCGCGTGATTTGGCGATACTTATCGACGGCGGCTACCGCGTCGCCGAGGCGCATCTGGTGGACTTGTTTCCGCAGACTTATCACCTTGAGACCGTTCTACATCTGGCTTGGCAAGGTGCGCGCAAATGACTCCCAGTGAAATCACTCTGCTTTGGTTCCTTCTCGGCACCTGCCTTACGTTTGCGATTATCGTCTATCTCGGATTGCGCCTGCGAAAACGTAGCATGATGGAAAACCTGCAATTCAAAGCGCAGGATATCTGGGTGCCGTTACAGACCTCAGGATGGAACATCGCAAACCTGCTTTATGGCGTTCTACAGGATTTCTCCGCAACCGAAGCAGGCCTGATTGTAAGAGACTCTCGCGATGAAGAAGTCGGGAAGATCACCTTCCACACCGGCGCGCGGAAGGGATGGATCACGATCCAGACGGGCGCCGAATTGCTCGAGGCGGACGTTTTACCCACACTTCTGCAGAGCATCACCCTGCACTCGGCAAACACCGCGCAAATCATCTGCACGTTCACTCGGCTACGAGGCGGCATCTACCGCTTCGACGCGAAGGGCATTGGCGCTCTCGAGAGCAAGCCTTCGAATCGATTCCAATTGACGCCGTGGTTCGAGTACCGATTGAATGATCAACCCATTGGCGGTGGCCAGCGCGTCGGTCGTTGGATTGACCGCGGAAGTTTGGTGGTTCTCCCCCACGATATTCCGCTGTCGATTCGGATGTTCGTTCTGGCGCTTCAAAGGCAAAGGGCTTAGCTCATATCATCCGCAGGTTCCCAATTTCTCGGCGAACTGCGACAATCGATGCTTCGCCATTCAGACTATTGGGAGTCGTTTCTGAATTCAACTTTCCGCATTAATGTCGCCGTCATAGGGGCTGGAGCGTTCGGCCGCAACCACGCTCGCGTCTATCACGAATTGGAACAACAAGGGGAGGCCGTCCATCTGGCGGCTATCGTCGACGCCGATCCTGTTCGCGCGGATGCGGTGGCCCGCGAGTTTGGCGCGCGCGCTTTCGGATCGCTCGATCAGTTGCTGACCTGGAACGAGATTCAGGCAGCCTCGGTCGCGGTACCTACGCAATTCCATCTGGCCACTGCGCGTCCTTTGATGGAAGCTGGCATCGATGTCCTCATTGAAAAGCCCATTGCTGCAACCCTGGCAGAGGCTGATGAACTCGCGCAGGTCGCGAAACAGTACCAGCGGATCGCACAGGTCGGACATTTGGAGCGCTTTAACGCAGCGGTCCGCGCCACTTACCCTCTATTGAACCACCCTCTGTTTTTTGAGGTTCACCGGCTCAGCGTTTTCTCGCCGCGGTCGCTCGATGTCGATGTCGTCCTCGACTTGATGATCCACGACCTGGATATTGTTTTATCTTTTGTAAACTCGCCTATCGAGCGTCTCCACGCGGTTGGACTGCCGGTGTTGACCAGTAAAGTGGACATCGCCAATGTTCGCCTGGAATTCGCCTCTGGGTGCGTGGCGAACCTGACCGCTAGCCGCGTTTCGACGGAGCGCGTTCGCAAGGTCCGCTTCTTCCAGCCGCACCAATATCTCTCTATCGACTACGGGCGGCAAGACTTACTGGTCTTCACCGTCGACCCTTCGGGGACAAATCCTGTCCCTGGACAGCCCGATTCGATGATTAAGGTGGCCAAGCCCGTGGTCGGCGCCGAGGAGCCTCTACGGGCCGAGCTTAGGGCCTTCCTGCACTCCGTTCGCACCCGGACCCAGCCCGTGGTGCCCCTGGAAGATGGTCGCCGTGCCCTTTCCGTGGCGCTGGACATTTTATCGGCCATCCGGGAGCACGGTCAGCGCATCCAAGTCCCAAGCATGCAATAGGTTGCCTTCCATCCGCCTTAGCGTCCAAATAAGGTCGTGACCTGGTCGCGGGCTAGGGAACGCTGAGTTGACGGTCTGGATGCCGCTGCAAGCGCCCGTAACTTTCGTTTTTCGCGTGGCAAGGGCAAGGATGCGACAATAGATTTACCCAGGACAGCATCCTTAATTCATGCGCCTGCTTGTGAAATTCGGGCTAGCCCGGAGGCAGCCCCAACATTTCTGCTGATGTCGACGACCCAAATCCCGCCACGCGATCCTTCGGCCCCGCCGCCGAAACCCACGCCTCGATCCTCCGGAACCGAACTCTACGACCCCAACCACTGGGAGGATGCCTACCGGAATTCGGAGGTTTTTGACCCGCCCAAGCTCCTGATGGAAATGCAGGACGAGCTTTCCAAGTCGCGGCGTCGCGAAGCATTCTGGATCTCGGTTGCGGCGCATGTGATATTTTTCGCGGTTTTTTGGAACTCCGACAAATTTATCCGCTTCTTCCCAACCAACCACACATTGGTAAAGGCACCCAATTGGATGAAGCAGGAAGACGCGACGTTCATTGAGCTTCCAACAGACGCACAGAAGGTGACGAAGCGCCCTGATACCAAGATTATTTCCGACAAAGACCGCTTGGCCACGCACAATATGCCAATCGATCCCAAGGAGCTGCAGAAGATCATTGAAAGCGCGCGGGCCGGAGCCCGGGGCGCCGCCGCACCCAGAGAAGCCGAACACCAGGGCCAAAACCAGGCAGTCGCCCAAAGCGCACCGGGCCCGAATCTGCCAAGCGCTCCGCATGAGGAGCATCTCCAACCACGTCAGGAGGTTGCGGAGATTAAGCCGTCACCCGATGGACCCAAAGTTTTGTTCGGGGGAACTGTTTCCGCAGGGACTGCGGTAGAACAAGCCGCCAGAGCGGCCGCAGCGAACCGCGGTGGAACCTACGGAGATGGCGGCGATAACGGCCTCTCTCACGGACGCCAGTCCAGCGCCGCCAGTGGGCTCGATATATTAAGCGACACGATGGGTGTCGACTTTGGCCCCTACCTGAAGCGCATAACCCATGACATCCAACGAAACTGGGAGAATCTGACTCCCGAGGTCGCTCGCCCGCCTCTTTATAAGAAAGGTATTCTTTCCATCGAATTCGTGATTTTGAAGGACGGAAAAGTAAGTGCGATGCGCCTTTCCACTACTTCAGGAGATGTAGCACTGGACCGCGCTGCCTGGGGCGGTATAACGAACTCGAACCCGTTCCCTCCGCTTCCCAGCGACTTCCAGGGCGAAAACTTGATTCTTCGCTGCACGTTTTTCTACAACACGGACGGCAAGGATACCCTCCGGTAAAGCTCCGACGGAGATTAGCTCATGCATGACACGCTAAGCGCGAAGCTGTCGCAGATCGTCCTACCCGACTCGGAAGGCCAGCAGATTCGGTTGGGTTCGTTGTGGGCAACCCAGCCCTGCGTGGTGGCTTTTCTTCGGCATTACGGTTGAATTTTCTGCCGTGAGCATGTCGCGCAGTTGCGCGAACGCGAAAAAGGATTCCAACTCAAGGGAGCAAGGATTGCCGCCATCAGCCTCGGCGACATGGCTTACGCTCGCATCTTCCGCGAAGACACCGGCATCACTTTTCCGTTGCTGATCGACGAAAACAAAATTGCTTACAACGCGGTTGGACTGCAGAATGGATCCATATTTCATGTGCTGCGCGCCGACAACCGCGCTGCCCGTATGCGAGCGAAGGCGGGCGGTCATGAGCAACACAAACTCGGCAGGAATCCGTTTCAGCTTGGAGGGAGCTTCATCTTTGCTCCCGGCAATGTGGATCTCTTTGCACACCTGAGCGCAACGTTCGGAGACAATGCGCCGATGGCGAATTTGCTGGCGGCGTTGCCGTAAAGGGAGCAATGGCTGAACTGGAATACTTGGGAGGGGCATCGGCTTCAGCCGTCCCATTAGGGACCGGAAACATTCGGGCTTCAGATTCTGAGGCGGATCTTGTGGAGTTCGCAAAGAAACTCATGAAGAGGTCAATCTTAGTCGTGCTGGGCCGACGTGATTTCGCGTTGATGGAGAGCCGAGAGCTGACAGCCGAGAGCCGCTCTTCCCCTACCACACCCGGCAGCGATCCTTCTTCACCATCGCCGCATCCGCCTTGCAGTGAAATGCTTCCCGGAACTCCGGCATATTAACAACCACGCCGCTGGCGCGATACTTCTCCGGAGAGTGTGGATCGGTCGTCGCTCGCAGGCGTTTTTCTTCGTCGCGTTCGTTGGCGCACCAACTCTGCCCGTAGCCGATGAAAAAGCGCTGCTCCGGGGTAAAGCCTTCAATCGGCTCCAGCTTCTGGACTTTCGTTGCATCCTTCCATGCGGCGTAGGCCAGAATCAAGCCACCAAGATCAGCGGTATCTTCCCCCAGCGTCAGCTTGCCGTTGATCTTGATGTCATCGACGATTGTGTAGCCCGAATATTGATCCGAAATACACTGCGCTCGCTTTTCGAATTCCTTGGCGTCTTCTGGAGTCCACCAGTCTTTCAGGTTCCCTGTCGCATCAAACTGGCGGCCCTCGTCATCAAAACCGTGCGTCAGTTCGTGACCCACCGTGCCACCTGTGTTGCCGTAATTGGGAGCGTCATCACTCTTTGCGTCGAACAGCGGCGGCTGCAAAATGCCCGCCGGGAAATTGATGTCGTTTACTTGCGGGTTGTAGTAAGCGTTGACCGTGGGAGGGGTCATTCCCCACTCGCCGCGATCAACAGGCTGGCCGATCTTGGCAAGTTGACGTCGATATTCGAAATGCGTGCCGCGATTGCCGTTGCTCGCATAGTCTCCTCGCTCAACCTCCAGCTTGGTGTAGTCGCGCCATTTATCGGGATAGCCAATCTTGTTGGCCATGCCATGCAATTTTTCCCGCGCCTTCTTCTTGGTGGTTTCGCTCATCCACGGAAGCTGTTGCAGATCGCGCTCCATGGCTTCCTGAATTCCCTTCACCATCCTGGCAGCGCGTTGTTTTGCATCGGGGCCAAAATATTTCTCCGCGTAGACCTGACCCAGCGCTTCGCCCAGATCGCTGTCCACTCCGTTGACGCACTTCTTCCAACGCGGCGGCATCTCTTCGCGACCTTGTAGAGTCTTGCCATAAAAACTAAAATCCTCTTTCAAGAATGGTGATGCTAGGTATTGGGCCTGCGAGTGCATGTAGTGCCAGCGCAAATAAGTTTTCCAATCGCTCAACTTCTCTTTTTTCAGTTCAGCTTCCAATCCGCTAAAGAATCCGGGCGAAGCCACATTGAGTGAAACCACCGTTGGCGTTCCTTCCTTCGCAAAAAAAGTACGCCAATCGAACGATGGAGTAATCGCTGTCAGTTCCTTCAGGGTCATACGATGATCCAGATTGTGCGGATCGCGCCGCTCGACTCGCGTCTGCGAGGCCTTGGCTAGCGCAGTCTCAATTCGCATCACGGTATACGCTGCCTTCTTGGCGGCGTCCGGCTTGTCCCCCAAAATTTCGAACATCTTCGCAACGTGTGCGACATAGGCTTTGCGCAGGTCAACGGATTTTGCGTCGTCCTTGAAATAGAAATCGCGATCCGGCAAGCCAAGCCCGCCTTGATCCACGCCAGCAATCTGCTGCGTTGAATCCTTGAAATCTTGCAAAGAACTGTACCCAAAGAAATACAACGACGCATCCGGAGCGCTCGCCACCCAAGAGGCAAGTTCGCGCTTACTCTTCAGCGCAGCAATTTGCGCGAGTGTAGGTACCAGAGGCTTCGATCCCAAAGCTTCCACTGCGCTCTCATCCATGCACGAGGCGTAATAATCGCCAATTTTCTGTTCGTTGGAGCCTCGTGCCGCGTCCGCCTTGGCTGCGCTCTCCAGAAGCGCACGCAACTGCAGCAAGGTTTCATCCTGCAGCTTGCCGTAAGCACTCCAGCTGGACTGGTCGGCGGGAATCGGATTCTTCTTTTGCCAGTTGCTACACGAATACGCGTAGAAGTCCGTACAAGGATCAATGCTCGCATCCATCGAAGTGGTATCCAAAACTGGCTGCTTGAGAGCAGCGTCAGGGCTCTGCGCCACGGCAGCAGTCACCAACAGCACAGCAAGTAGAACGGTGAGCAACAAACGCATTGCACTCTCCTACAACAAAAAGATGGCAAAGTTATCGGCGAATAGTATTACACGTCAACGCAAACTTGAAGATCGCCACTCGTTAGACGCGCGACTGCTGTTGATGTTAGCTAAGTGGCATGATAAGCCATCCGGATCAATGCACGCTGCGCAAACGGCACATAGAGGAGTGCAGCCATGGCAGCAATGGCGCCACCCAATCCAAGCTGCTGCAGAATCAAGAACGGTGCGCACGCCCACAGCAAATCCAAGAGTAAGACGGCCGGGAAAAGACGCCGAAATTTCTCTCCCAGACGCTTTTGGTCGAAAGCCACGCTCGACAGCAGATAAAGCCGCAGCGGAATTCCGATGGCCGCGGTGAGCAGCACAATGCTCACGATTGTCTCCGGCCTCAACGGTGTGAGATGGATTCCCGCGGCGACCCCCACTTCCTCCAGTCGCACCAACGCTAGAATGTAAAAAATCAGATACATAATTTGCAGGAGGGCAAACCAGGTCCGCGACCAGACTCGACCTACAGCCGGGAGATCGCTCTCGACGAAGTCACTCTTTGGACGAACAGCCTCCGGCGGTTGATCTAGAGGCCGTTGATCCAACGGCAATGGCGCGGAGACTGCTGGATTCGATTCAGAAACCGCCGCTTCTCCCCAGCGCACCGGTGCAATGAATCGGTATCCACGCCGAGCTAGTGTCTCGACAAATCTAGGGTTCGCGGCTGAATCGTCGAGCGCATCTCGCAGCTTGTTGATTGCGGTGTTCAGGCCGTGATCGAAATCTACGAAGGTGTCATCTTTCCAAATGCGCGTCCGCAGTTCTTCGCGAGTCACAACTTCTCCGGGTCGCTCCACCAGCGCTGCCAGGATTTGGAAAGGCTGCTCCTGCAGACGAACCTTGACACCACCCTTGCGCAGCTCCCCAGTCGCGAGGTCCGCCTCAAAGATCCCAAAATACACGACGCGCCCCGAGGCGCTTGGTGACGTAGTCGACATACGAACGCGTAAGTGTAGCATTGCGCGAGTTGCTGCCTTGGTAGCGCTGGCGTCTCGCTGGTAGTCGCGGGGGCATCTTGCCCGCGCAGCCGCTGGTGTAAGTTCGCGCATAGAATACGCATATGAACGATCCGAACGAGAAGTCGCCTGAAACGCCGACGCGGCAGGCTTTACGCACCGAGACTCGCGGCGTGATTGTAGTTGCGCTCGCAGTTTTTGTCTTCTACATGGTCCGCTACTGCCACTTGGTGCATCGGAGCGCGCACTAGTGAGCGAGTCACTTCCGGAACAAGAAACAAGCCAGGACCCACTGCTCGTCGTCATCCTGGGTCCGACCGCTAGCGGTAAGACCTCGCTCTCTCTAGGCCTCGCCCAGCGCTTCAACGGAGAAATCCTCAATTGCGATTCCGTCGCACTCTATCGGGAGTTCGATATTGGAACGGCCAAGCCCACGCCCGAAGAACGCTCCCAGGCGCCACATCATTTGATCGATGTCGCCGAACCCACACAGTCCGTCACCGCCGGAGAATATGCTCGGCAAGCTCGCCAGGTTTTAGAGGAGATTCGCAGCCGCCACAAACTTCCAATCGTCGTGGGAGGAACCGGCCTCTATCTGCGCGCACTGCTCAATGGCCTTTTCGCCGGACCCCGGCGATCGGAAGAGCTTCGTGATCGCCTCCGCGACCGCGCCACCGCCAAGGGATCAAAGCATCTTCACCGGATATTGCTCAACCTCGACCCCACAGCGGCAGCCAGAATTCACGCCAACGACACGCCCAAACTCATCCGAGCCATTGAAGTTTGCTTGACGGCCAAGGCTCCGATGACGGAATTACTGGAACAAGGAACCGCGCCGCTGACTGGCTTCCGCATTCTCCGTATCGGTTTGAATCCAGGCCGCCAAGCCCTTTATCAACACATCAATCAACGCTGCCTTAAAATGTTCGAAAACGGGCTCGTCGAAGAAACGAAAGACTTATTCCAGAAATATGGCGACACCGCGATCCCGCTAGCCGCCCTGGGCTACAAACAATCCATGCAGGTCCTGCGCGGAGAACTCACCCGCTCGCAAGCCCTAGAGGCCGCACAACAAGCTCACCGCAACTACGCCAAACGCCAGATGACCTGGTTCCGCCGAGAACCGGACGTTCAATGGCTTCCAGGCTTTGGGAACGACGAGGCTATCCAGCAGGAAGCTGCGGCACTTGTCACCCGCTCTTAATTCACGTTGCGTTTTCCTTCTTTCCTTTGCTCCCTGATTCCAGGGCCTCCCACCACAGAAATTCCGATTCTCGTTCATCACTTCGCACAGGCACGATTTCTTCCGGCGGACCAAAGCCGCGCTTGTGAGCGGCTTTCGAAACTCTGTAGCTCTTGAAAGCGCTCCCGTGCCACCGACTTGCAACGCGCGGGTTTCCGCATGTGCAGAACAAGATGTATTCGTCCGACAAAGTATAGTTGCCCGACAAATATGGAACCGCTGGAACAACATACGAACCATTACGGTAAGGGCTGGACGCGATCAGATATCGGGTTAGGCACTTGGGACATTCCACACAATGGCGAATTCGGACTGGCATGGCTTAGCTCCGACGCTCCGCAAGATTCCCCGACGGCTTTAGGCCGACGATATTGCAATGGATGCATCCGGATCGGACGTTTGCGGACCTCAATCCTCACGCGCGCTGATCGAACCGGGATCGCGGTCCGAAAACGTCCAGTTCAGTGACCTGCGTCGGCTATCATGATTACGAAGGCGTTGCGAGCGAACGCGAAACCTATGACTCTGGACTTGCAAGTGTGTTCGCGAGCAAGGCTCTCCCGCGATCCGCGCTTCGACGGCAAGTTCTTCATTGCTGTGTTGGGCAGCCGTGTTTATTGCCGGTCGATTTGTCCTGCACCCACCTGTAAAGAAAAAAATGTGCGTTACTTCGCTACCGCCGCCGCCGCCGCCGAAGCGGGTTTTCGTCCCTGTCTACGCTGCCGGCCGGAATGCTCACCTGGAACTCCAGCCTGGCTGGGAACTTCCAATACAGTTTCACGAGCCCTACGCCTGATAGGAGAAAGCGGCCTGGAAGATGGTGGGATCGAGGTCCTCGCCCAGCGGCTCGGTGTCGGCTCGCGACATTTGCGGCGCCTCTTCCTGCGACATCTGGGAGCAACGCCGAGTGCGGTGGCCCATACGCGCCGCCTGCATTTCGCCAAGAAGCTGATCGACGAAACGAAGCTGCCCATGAACCAGCTAGCTCTGGCAGCAGGATTTGGATGCGTAAGAAGATTCAACGCTGCCATCCGTGGGATCTACAAGCGAACGCCAACCCAGATTCGGCAACTGGCGCATCAAAAAACGAATGAGCCGGAAAATCAATACGTTTTCCATTTGCGTTTTCGTCCGCCCTACCACTGGCAGGGAATGCTGGAGTTTCTCGCAGCCCGCGCCACGCCCGGCGTTGAAGCAGTCGAGTCGGGTACGTATTCTCGTTCCATTTCTTTGGATGGCGTTGCGGGCTCTCTTGCCGTTTCACTCGAAGAAGGACAGGATTCGCTCAAGGTACGCATTCAGTTTGGTGATCCGCGCGCCCTGTTCTTCATTGTCGGGCGCGTCCGCTCCATGTTTGATTTAAATGCCGACTGGACCGACATCGCACGCATTTTGAAAAGCGATCCGATTTTAGCCCAACGCGTGGACGCCGCACCGGGTCTGCGCGTGCCTGGATGCTGGAACGGATTCGAGTTGGCGACACGCGCGATTCTTGGCCAACAAATTAGCGTTCGCGGCGCGACCACCCTGGCGGGACGAATCGCCAAATCCTTCGGCCAAACCTTCCCCGGAACCGGCAGACTGACTCATCTCTTTCCGCTACCGGAAGCTCTCGCCGATGCGGATCTGAGCAGCATCGGTTTGCCAAAAGCTCGCCAACAGACAATTCGCGCTCTCGCCCGCGCGGTCTGCGAAGGGCGCATTCGGTTCGAAGGAATCGTCGAATCCGAATCCTTCCTGCAACGCCTCATGGAAATCCCCGGCATCGGCCGATGGACCGCACAATATGTCGCCATGCGAGCCTTGGGCGAACCCAACGCTTTCCCAGTCGGCGACGTCGCTCTCCTCTCCGCGCTCAAATTGACCACCCACGCTGAACTCGAACACCACTCCGCCGCTTGGCGTCCCTGGCGCGCCTACGCAACTATGTATCTCTGGAGGGACCCCAGCGATAGCGGCGCTCAAGGCAAAACGCAGAAGCCTTCCACCGCCCGGAAGCAATCCGCAGGTAGGACCGGCCAAAACTTACCAAAACCTGATCAGATTGCGGCAGCTGGCCTCAATCTCTAAAGCGAAAAATCATCTAAGGATTTGTCATTCTGAGCGCAGCGAAGAATCCCTTTGGGACCCAACAATCTTTGCGTCGACAGGGATTCTTCGCTGGCGCTCAGAATGACAAAGTACGATTAGTATTTACGAAACAAGCTCTAGAGTATCCTTGCAAGAATCAACTTGGGCAACGTTCCTCTACACGAACGCACCCCTTCGGAGTTCGTCCGGATCAGGAGACATACTTGGAAGTCGCCACACGTCCAAGCCAGCCGCTCGCATTCCTTATTGCGTTCTTAAGTCTTTTGCTTGCTGGCACGCTCGCCCACGCCACCGACCTGACCGGAAAGATCACCAACGCCCAAGGCGGAGAGCCTCTTGGCAAAGTTCATATAGCGGTAATCGGAACACAGCTTGTGGCCGTTACCGCGAACGATGGCACGTTCCGCATCGCAAATGGCCCCGCCGGAGAGCAAGCGCTCCAGATCAGCGCGGTCGGCTATCGCACAATTTCCGTGCCGTTCAAGTCCGCCGCTGCCGCGCCGGGGAACCCGAACGAAGTCACCGAATTTTCCATCAGTCTGCTTCCTGACAACTTTCAGCACACGGAAAAAGTCGTAGTCAACGCCGATATTTTCCAGTCTCCCGAGTGGCCCGCAGTCGGCGACACGACTCTAACTCCTCGCATTACATTGCCGCCGTCGAACAACGACTCGGCGAGCGCACGCGTCTTCGCATTGAGGCTTTTGACCGCCAAAACCAGACGCGCGCCGATATCTTCACCGCGCCGCTCCCTCCGGCGCCGTTCGATTTTACGCTCGTAGCACGTTCAGGCACCCTTAACCGGGACCATTCTCGAGGCTTGCAGGTCCTCCTGCAACGCCGTAGTGAAAATCGGCTTTCCGGCTGGATTGGATACACGTACACACAAGCGCGATCTCGCAGCTACCAGATAACTCTGCCGTCGCCAGTGCCGACCTTCGACTTTGACACGCCCTATGAACCCACGGAACAAGACCAGCCCCACACCGCGAACGTCTTTGGCAGCTACCGCCTGACGCCCTCCGTCCGCCTGAGCGCCAAGGCTCTGTACGGGTCAGGTTTTCCAGTCACTAGCGGACTGCCTCTATCTGTCACCGGGGGACTACCGATCCCGCGCATTGGTCCCTACGAACGCATCGACCTGCGAGGAGAGAAATCCTGGACCTTCCAACGCTGGAAACTAAGCCTCTACACCGAACTGCTGAACGTTACAAACCACGACAACCGCAGACTGAGCGCCTTTTTCGTCGACCCAGTCACGCATAAGACAATCGTAAACACAGGCCCCGGCCTCCCCTTCATCCCCACCGCAGGCCTAGGTTTCGATTTCTAACCAGACTCACGTAGCGACAGGCGCCTCGCCTGTCCAGCCGTTGCCCTTCGTGACACAGCGGGGAAACCGGCTACCCCGTCCTTGTCGCGCACTTTGCGATAAGGCGGGGATTTACCATTTCATTCGCAGAAATAAACGGTGCCCCAGGTTCGCGTCCGTTTTGTGGACGATAACCTGGGTAGACGTACACTCGTAGCAGTTCGTCTTTGGTTTTTGGTTCCCGGCTTCGACGCATGAGGAAGTAGGACAATTGTCTAGACTCCCGTGGACTGCGTAAATCGCGGGGTATAAAAAAGCGAAGCTACTGCACCGAAGTCGACTCATCGTGCCAGCAGCACCCAGGTTAACGTCAAAGAACGACGTAAACCTGGGGCACCTAGCTGGGATGGAAATCACACCCTATAATCATCATGCGAAGGCTCCTTCCTTTCCGAGAAGCCTTTAGTCCTCAAACCAAGACTACCGGATTCGTCGAGGGCCTTCGTTCTTATCCCATCAATCCTTGTCGCGCACTTTGCGACAGGGCGGGAGATACTATTTCATCCACAGAAATAACGGTGCCCCAGGTTCGCGTCCGTTTGGTGGACGATAACCTGGGTAGACGCACACTCGCGGCAGTTCGTCTCTGGTTTTTGTTTCCGGCTTCGACGCGTGAGGAAGCCGGACAATTGTCCAGATTCCCTTGAACACCGTAAATCGCGTGGCATGAAAAACACGAAGCACCGAAGCTGACTCATGGCGCCAGCAGTACCCAGGTTAACGTTAAAGCACGACGTGAACCTGGGGCACAGTGCAAAGATCGCGGGGATCCTTCCGCCGATGGTGCTCGGCGTCAGGATGACAGTCGATGGGAGAATGTGTTCAATTACCTTCCACCCCTTCGCCGCAGCACCCCCGGCCTCTTACGCCTTTCGTGCGTCTCTGTTATTGTCGGCTGATGGGTCGCAGACTGCCTAAAATCGAGCTGGCTTTACTGTTTTCGGTGCTGACATTCACCATGGCGGCCGCCCCCACGTCGGGCAAGAATCGCCCCATCTCGACCCAAATCCGCCTCGATCACGACGGCGAAAAGTGGGCTGCCAAGACCCTCCGCAAGATGTCTCTGGAGGAAAAGGTCGGCCAGGTCATCATGCCGTGGGCGCGCGTCCGCTTCCTGAACACCAAGAACCCCGAGTACCTCAAGTTAAACGATGCTCTCCGCAAGTACCATGTAGGCGGATTCGTGGTCAGCGTCCCGGTCGAGGGGTCAAAGCTGCTGTACAGCGAGCCTTATGGGACCGCTGCGCTCACCAATCAGTTGCAGCACGATTCCAAGCTGCCACTGCTCTTCGCGGCCGACTTTGAGCGAGGGCTCTCCATGCGACTGCTGGGCACCAGCGTGTTCCCGCATGCCATGGCCTTCGGCGCCGCAGGCAAGCTGGAATACGCCGAGGCGCTGGGTCGCGTCACGGCGCAAGAAGCCAGAGCTATAGGGATCCACTGGAACTTCTTCCCTGTCGCGGACGTGAACTCGAATCCGGCGAACCCGATCATCAATACGCGCTCGTTTG
Organism: Acidobacteriaceae bacterium; assembly: GCA_025352065.1. Taxonomy (GTDB): domain Bacteria; phylum Acidobacteriota; class Terriglobia; order Terriglobales; family Acidobacteriaceae; genus JANXUC01. Next base: position 22,324 of record JANXUC010000099.1, read on the forward strand.
GCGAAGACCCGAAGCAAGTCGGCGACATGGTTGCAGCCTACATTCGTGGGGCCCACTCCCAGGGCATGCTGACCACCGCTAAGCACTTTCCCGGTCATGGAGATACAGGCAGCGACTCCCATCTGGGCGTGGCCCAAGTCACGGGAGATCAAGCACGTTTAGATGCCATAGAAATGCCTCCCTTCCAGCAAGCAATTGCCTCTGGCATTGATGCGGTCATGGTCGCCCACGTTTCTGTCCCGGCCATCGAGCCTGACCCCAAACGAGTTGCCACCACGTCAGTCAAGGTAGTGCGCGGAGTTCTGCGCGAAAAGCTTGGCTTTAAAGGGATTGTGGTCACCGATGCCCTCGACATGGGCGCACTGACGCGACTTTATGCAGGGCAGATCGGCCGCACCTGCGTGGATGCTTTCAAGGCTGGCAACGACGTGCTGCTGATCCCGGCGGATATCGATGCCTGCTTCCGGTCGATGGTGTCGGCGGTCAAGAGTGGCGAGATTCCCAAAACGGACCTGGACGCCTCGGTTCTCAAATTGCTACGCGCCAAAGCCTCTCTGCGCCTCCAGAAACGTCGGGAGGTCGATCTGACCGCCCTGCCCGACAGGATCGCGTCTCCGGACAACCTGGCGCTAGGGCAGCGTATCGCAGACGACTCTCTGACCCTGGTTCGGGACAACGGGAAGGTTTTGCCCATGCGCCCAACTGCCGTCACCGGAGATCATGGAACCGATCCCGCTCCCCTGCCGTATCAGACAGTGGAGACGACAACGAACCGTGTTGTTGCCGTCGTTTTGACCGACGATGTGCGTTTGGAGTGGGGACGTGTGCTCGAACGCGAGCTGCGCGCCCGTGTACCGGACGCGAATGTGATTTTTGTCGATCCTAGGAACGCTAAGTCCATGACAGAACAGGTGCTTAACTCGGCTGAAGAGGCGCAAACCGTGATTGCGGCGGTTTACCTGGTTCCTTCGGGCGGCAAGCGGGCGAAGGCTGGCGACCGTTCGACCAGCGCGGTCGGGCTTGGAGATGCGGCAGGGTCGTTGTTGCAACAAGTTCTGACACGTGCGGGAGATAAGACGTTTGTCGTTTCCTTGGGCAGTCCGTACTTTATTTCAGATTTTCCGGATGCGCAGAATTATCTCTGTGCGTTTTCGAACTCGACCGTTTCGGAGACGGCGGCGGTGAAGGCTTTGTTCGGAGAGATTCCGATTCATGGTCACTTGCCGGTAACGATTCCGAACATTGCACAACGCGGAGCGGGGATCGAGAAGTCTGCTGCGCTGGCTGTCAATTCGTCCGCTGATTCTGGAGATAAATCTCATGGCCAACAGTAGAAGCAGCCTCGTCAATGTCCGATCAAATGGAAATTGTCATTCTGAGTGCAGCGAAGAATCCCTATCCCACCAGCAGCCCTTCCCGCGAAATGGATGCTTCCGCTTCACTCCGTTCAGCGTCAGCATGACAAGAGGAATCCTTGGGATCGGCATCGTTTCCCTTCTGGTTGTGAGCCTCTCCGCGTGCAGCGTAAACGTAAAGGAAAACAAGAACACGAATGGTGATAAGGACGTGACCATCAAGTCGCCGATCGCTGACATGCACATTGGGAAGGATGTGGAAGGTGCCGATACCGGAATTTCCGTCTACCCTGGGGCGCGACTGGTTGAGAAAGACGATGACGGCGGCAGCGACCGCGCCAACTTGAACATTTCAACCGCCTTGTTCGGATTGAAGCTGGTAGTGGTGAAATACGCCTCGGACGACGCGCCTGAAAAGGTGGTGGCCTTTTACAGGAACGACTTGAAGAAATACGGCAAAGTCTCTGAGTGCAAAAAAGAAGGTAAAGATCCGCATGTGAACGTAGACCTGCAATCTGGTGGCGACTCCAAGCACGCGAGCGATAAGAAGTGTTCCGGGGATGGCAAGGGCGAGACCGTCGAACTCAGCGTTGGCAACGACGACAATCACCACATTGTAGCCGTCTCTCCCAAAGGCAAGGGGTCGGAATTCGCGCTGGTGTATGTGCGTACGCGGGACGATAAGACGATCTAAAGAATCTTCTGACTGATTTTAAGGATGCGCGCGTTAGCGGGATTGCCACCGTCTTGGATTGCGCTTGCTGTGGAAGCAAGCAATCACCACAATTCGATGCTCTTGCACCTCGAAGAATATTCCATAGGGAAATCGCCGTACTCCAGCACGACGCCGCCCACGGTAGACGACGGGAATTGCAATGGGTTTCTTGCGATTGCTTCAACTGCCGCTTCAACCGAAAGCGCAAAGACTCCGGCAAGCTGTCCGCGTATATCCTTGCTACCATTTGCGGGCATCTCTTAAGTCTGCGTTCGCTTCTGGCATCCACACGACCGGCAGGTTCACGGCTTTTTGAACAACCCCGCCCGAACTTGCTCCCACGGGATCACATCGGACGGATTTTGCTCATGCCGAGCGATGCGGTAATCCAGCTCCGTGCTTTGCGCTTCGGTCAACGACAACGCATCCGCATCCAGACTTTCCCAGACTGCGTCCAGCAGTTCCACCTTCTCCGTGGCTGAGAGGTTCTCGATTTGAATTCGTAGATTGCTCATTTGTCTATAACCCTAGCTCGATTCATGCGCTCTGGCAAGTGCACTTTGAGCATCGTCATCCACCCTATTTTTCGTTACGTGTCCCGCTTTCGAACTTGCCGAACGGATCAACTAATATCCCACTGTCATCTCTGCACGGTGTGTTCCACTTCCCGGCTTCAGGAACAGTCGAACACTTCGGCAAATTCTCGACTGCCGAATGCGGACCGAGGTTGATGGGAGCGTAATCCCTTTCCCTTCCTCCGTAGATCAAGAAGTGCAAGTCGAAGTCCGGAGGATGTTTACCGCTAGGGAACCTCTGCACAAGTCTGGTTTCAGGTAGTGCGGCGCTTCAGCGCCGCAAAAACACCGCGAAATTCCCCGGTTTCAGTCACCCAGATAATGGGGCACGAAACTTGTTCAGAGCTTCCCTGGCTGCGAGCATGTAAGTCCAAGAGGTACGCCGCCCAGGTTAACGTCCAAAGAACGGACGTGAACCTGGGGCACCCAGCATATTTTCTGTTAAGATTCGGCCTTATGATTGGCCAGACTATCTCGCACTATCGCATTGTTGAGAAGTTGGGCGGTGGCGGGATGGGCGTGGTTTACAAGGCCGAAGACACTCGGCTGCACCGTTTCGTCGCTCTAAAATTTCTGCCCGCCGAAGTCTCCAAAGACCCCCAGTCTCTCGCCCGGTTTGAGCGCGAGGCGCAAGCTGCGTCCGCCCTCAACCATCCCAATATTTGCACCATTTACGACATTGGAGAGCATGAGGGCCAAGCCTTCATCGCGATGGAGTTTCTGGACGGCACGACACTGAAGCATCGCATTGGCGCGCGGGCGATGGAAATGGAGACGCTGCTCGCTTTGAGCATTGAGGTGGCGGATGCGCTTGATGCCGCTCACGCGGAAGGGATTGTTCACCGCGACATCAAGCCAGCCAATTTGTTCGTGACCAAGCGTGGGCACGCGAAGATTCTGGACTTTGGATTGGCGAAGGTATCGGGAACACCGGGCCGAAATGAACTGGGCGAGGGAGATGCGACGCTTGCCACCATGGACGATCAGCATCTAACCAGTCCGGGGACTACGCTGGGGACGATTGCCTATATGTCGCCGGAGCAGGCGCGGGGCAAGGAACTGGACGCGCGCAGCGACCTGTTCTCGTTTGGAACAGTCCTGTATGAGATGGCGACGGGAACACTGCCCTTCCGCGGCGAGACCTCGGCGGTCATTTTCAATTCAATTTTGGAGCGTGCGCCGACGCCTCCTATCCGGCTCAACCCGGATGTTCCTGCCGAGCTGGAACGCATTATCAACCGTTCGCTGGAGAAGGATCGCGAACTTCGGTATCAGCACGCGTCGGAAATACGGGCGGAGTTGCAGCGGCTGAAACGGGATTCGGACTCGAGCAAGCGGCTGGTGGTGCAGGAGCCGCCAGTGGACGGATCGGCGAGTGGTCTGTCGGGAGCTTCGCAGGCGTTGGGCGGGACTGTGGGAGTTGCTTCTGATTCTGGGGTTCCCGTTGCGGCTTCTTCTGTTGGAACGGCAGGTTCGGGCTCGCAAGTGGCTGCGGCGCATCCTTCTTCGGCAGCGAGTTTGCCTGTTCCCACCCCAGCGGCTCGCCCCAAACGGTGGATACCGGTCGCTGTCGCGGCTTTGGTAATCGCGGGCGTAGTGGGTGGTGGCTTGTATTGGCGATCGGCTCCTGTTGCCAAGCTGACCGAGAAGGATCCCATCCTGCTGGCGGACTTCGTGAACACAACCGGGGACGCGGTGTTTGACGGCACTCTGAAACAGGCGCTGGCCGTGCAGATGGAGCAATCGCCGTATCTCAACATCGTGCCTGACCAGACGATTCGCAAGGCCTTGCAGTTCATGGGGCGTCCGGCGGATGAGCGCGTGACGGGCAGCGTGGCGCGGGAGATTTGCCAGCGCGAAAACATGAAAGCGCTGCTGAGCGGATCGATTGCGATGCTAGGGAGTCAATACGTCATCGCCGTGGACGCCACCAACTGCGCGACGGGGGATTCGCTGGCGCGGGAACAGGTGACGGCGGACAACAAGGAGGGTGTGCTCTCCGCCGTGGGCAAAGCGGCATCGAGTCTGCGCGGGAAGCTGGGTGAGTCGCTGGCGTCGATCCAGAAATTCGATACGCCGGTGACCGACGCGACGACTTCGTCGCTGGAGGCATTGAAAGCTTTCGCGGCTGCGGACCAGACGCGCAATGGCGTCGGAGAGCAGGAGGCCATACCGCTGTTCGCGCGCGCCACGGAGCTTGACCCAAATTTTGCCATGGCATACGCACGGCTGGCGGCCATCCACGGCAACATCGGGGAAGAAGAGAAGCAAACAACGTTCGCCCGCAAAGCGTTCGAACTGCGCGACCGGGTGAGCGAACGCGAAAGATTCTACATCGACCTCCACTACTATAGCGCCATCGGAGACATCCCGAAGGCGACAGAAACGCTGGAGTTGGCAACCAAAGCGTATCCGAATGACGCCACCGCTTTCGGCAATCTCGCGCTCATCTACAACCTCTTCTACGGGCAGTTCGATAAGGCTTTGGCAGTGGCACAAGAGTGCATGCGCCTAGAGCCCGGAACCCCTTTCGGCTACCTGCACACTTCGCTCGCATACCTAGCGCTGAACCGACCGGAGGAGGACCGCATCACGTTGCAACGGGCCCTGGACGCAAAGTTGAACAGCCTATTCATCCATAGGGGGTTTTTCGAGTTGGCTTACGTCAATTCCGACTCGGATGGAATGCAAGAGCAACTGAAATGGGCAGTGGGAAAACCGGGTGAACCCTCCCTCCTGAATGAATCGGCGGCGGTCGCCGCTTCGCATGGGCAGATCAAGAAGGCCGAGGAACTCGCGAAAAAATCGGAACAAATTACTCAGCGCCTGGGCTTTAAGGAAGGGACAGCGAATACCCTGGCGGGTTCGGCGCAGACGGAAGCCGAGATGGGGAACTTCGCGAAGGCCCGGGAACTGACGGCGTCGAGCATTGCCTTGGCCAATGGCCGCGACAATTTGCAGAATGTGGCCATAGCACTCGCCATGACGGGCGATGGGAGTCGCGCCCAGGGCATCGTGGACGATTTGGGCCGCCGCTTTCCCGCCGATACGCTTCTGCATCAGGTGACCATCCCGAACGTGCAAGCGCTGATTGCAATGAACCGCAAAACGCCGGAGCAGGCCATTCAGACACTGCAAGCGACAACACCCTATGAGCTGGGCACCTCGCAGGGAATGCTCCCCATTTACCTGCGCGGCCTGGCTTACTTGCAAGCCAAGCGCGGCGGGGATGCTGTCGCGGAGTTTCAAAAAATCGTCGACCATCGGGGAGTTAAGCCGACGGCTCCCGAGCATTCTCTGGCACATCTTGGGTTAGGACGAGCTTACGTTCTGGCCGGGGATACGGCGAGGGCGAAAGCGGCGTATCAGGATTTCTTCCCGCTATGGAAGGACGCCGATCCCGACGTTCCAATCTTGAAGCAGGCCCAGGCGGAGTACGCAAAACTGAAGTAGGCGAATCAGGCGGAAAAAGGACGCGTCCATGAAACTTGCGAGAATTGCAATCTTGCTCGCTGTTGCTGCCTTCTCGATTCCGCAACATCTTTTCGCGCAGGAGATTTTGGCCGCCACGCCGCCAATGGGATGGAATAGTTGGAACAAGTTTCAGTGCAATGTGGATGAAAACCTGATTCGTCAAACCGCCGACGCGATGGTGAAGTCTGGCATGAAAGACGCGGGGTACCAGTACGTTGTCATCGACGACTGCTGGCAAACTGCGCGCGATAAAGGCGGGAATATCATTGCCGATCCGGAACATTTTCCTTCTGGCATCAAGGCTCTCGCCGACTACGTTCACTCCAAGGGCTTGAAGTTCGGTATCTACTCCGATGCGGGCGAAAAGACCTGCGCGGGTCGCCCCGCCAGCCGCGGGCATGAATTCCAGGATGCGCGGCAATACGCTGCATGGGGCGTCGATTACCTGAAATACGACTGGTGTAATACCTCAACGCAGGATGCGCGTGGTTCTTATGCGTTGATGCGGGATGCGCTGAACGCGGCCGGGCGTCCGATTGTGTTCAGCCTATGCGAGTGGGGTACAGCGAAGCCCTGGTTGTGGGGCAATGGCATCGGCAATCTTTGGCGCACCACAGGCGACATCCAGGATCGATGGGCAGGAAGAAAAGAATGGAAGCCCGGAGATTGTTGCAGCAATGGAATGCTGGACATCGTGGATGCGGAAGACGGCCTGGAATCTTACGCAGGGCCGGGACACTGGAACGATCCGGACATGCTGGAAGTTGGGAACGGTGGAATGACGCTGCCGGAATATCATGCGCACTTCAGTTTGTGGGCGATTCTTGCGGCGCCGCTCATTTCTGGCAATGATCTGCGGGACATGAAACCTGAGATTCAGGAAATTCTCACGAATAAAGAAGTGATCGCCGTTGACCAAGACAAATTGGGGCGCCAGGGTCGCCGCGTGCGGAAAGATGGCGATCTGGAAGTTTGGGCGCGTCCGCTGGAAGGTGGCAATCGTTCCGCGGTGCTGTTGAACCGGGGGACGGTGGAGAAATCTATCACGGTGAAGTGGGGGGATCTGGATTATCCCGGCCAAATGTCGGCGGATGTGCGGGATCTGTGGCAGAAGAAGGATCTGGGGAAATTTAAAGGTGAATTTTCCGCGCCGGTCGCACCGCACTCGGCGGTGATGATTACGATCAAGCCGTAAGGGCACACGTTCTTGCTCATTGCTCCGCTTGTGCTGTACCTTGCCTGAGTGGATCATCCTTGTTCGAGTTGCGGCCATGTGGTCGCCGATGGAGCGCCGTTCTGCTCCAACTGCCGCGCTCCCCAGATTCGGTTCGTCGTCCCGGAGCCCGTGGAACCCGTCCCATCGGCGGTTATCATTGCCGGAGACGAGTCGTCAGTCGTTTCTGCGCGATTGCTGTGGCCCAAGGCCTTCTACTCCGCATTCCTAGGGGGCGTTTTCTCCGCTGTAGCCATGAAATTCCTATTCGGATTGCTGGGACTAGGTTTCATTGCCGGGGGAGTGATCGCAGTCTATGCCTACCGACGGCGAGTTCCAGGCGCCGTACTGAGTCTCGGATCCGGTGTAAAACTAGGCGCAGTTTGCGGCCTTTTTGGGTTCCTGGTCTTTTTCCTCATGGCCATGGTGCAGATTCGCGTGTCGCACCAAGGCGAGGAGATCCGGCAGGCCTTCTTTGCCAACTTGGACAAGACCGTGAAGGATGCCGATCCTCAAGTTCAGCAGGAAATTCAGCAAATGGCTCAGTATCTTAAAACACCGGAAGGATTCGTAGCGTCGATAGTTTTGATGGCGATCTTCGTCTGTGCCCTTTTCGTCTTTTTTTCGATTCTTGGCGGCGCTATCGGATCGAGTATGACGCGGCGAAAGTCCCGTTAGTCGATCCCACTGTTAAGTTGCCCCCAAGGCTTTCCTCCGCGTATGATCCTGAGTTCATGCCTAGCCGATCAATTCAGCGCCCAGCGCACTTGCGAGAGAAGACCCAGCTCATGTCGCCCTCGGAAATCGAGCGCACGCTGGTGCGTCTGGCGCACGAAATCAATGAGCGTAACAACGGTGTCAAAGACCTGGCCTTGGTGGGAATCCGTCGACGGGGCGTGCCGCTGGCGCAACGCCTGGCGAAGCTGCTGCAACGTATAGAGCACAAAGAGATTCCGGTGGGGACTCTGGATATCAGCCTGTATCGCGATGACCTAACCACGCTGGGCCCCAAGGCGGTTGTGAATCCAGGCGAGATTGGAATTACGGTCACCGACAAGATTATTGTGCTGGTGGACGACGTCCTCTACACCGGACGGACGACACGCGCGGCGATGGAAGCCCTTTTTGCGCATGGTCGGCCGCGGCTGGTACAGCTTTGCGTTCTGATCGACCGCGGACATCGCGAGCTTCCCGTGGAAGCCACTTACGTAGGACGCAAAATCCAGACCTCAGACAACGAAATTATCGAAGTGCAGCTGAACGAATTGGACGAGGCAGAGAAGGTTCTGCTCGTCGAGAAAGTAAGTTAGGAATCGGCAAACTCTTTGTAGACGCATGAAGACTCCAGCACGCGGCTCGCTTCTGAGCATTGAGCACCTGCCAACCCGCGATATTAACGCCATCCTGAAACTGGCGCGACGGATGAAACCTGCGCATCCGCAGCCACTGTTGCGGGGAAAGCGGGTGGCGCTGTTGTTTTATGAAACTTCGACGAGGACACGCGCGTCATTTGAAGTTGCCGCCAAATCGCTCGGTGCGATCACGGTGCTGATTCAAACTTCAGGTTCCAGCATTGAAAAGGGCGAATCGCTGCTGGACACGGGATACACGTTGAGCGCGATTGGAGCGGATGTTATCGTCCTCCGGCATCCGAACTCGGGTGCGCCGAATTTATTGGCGCAGCATCTCGACATTCCAGTGATTAACGCTGGCGATGGGATGCACGAACACCCTTCGCAGGCTCTGCTCGATGCGTATACGATTTTGCGCCACAAGAAAAAAATAGCAGGCCTGCAAGTCGCGATTATCGGAGATATTTTTCATAGCCGAGTGGCGCGTTCCAATATTCACCTACTGAGCAAGCTGGGAGCGAAGATGACTCTGTGCGGTCCACCGGAACTGGTGCCGGAGTTGGCAACGACGCTTGTACCCGGACTGAAACTGGCCCGTCACGTAGAGGATGCGGTTCGCGGCGCCGATGTTGTTATGTTGCTGCGGGTTCAAAAAGAACGCCTTGCGGGGCTGAAGCTGCACGCGTTTGACTACATTGCTCGCTATCAAATGACGCCTGCTCGGTTGAGGCTGGCAAAGCGCGATGCGATTCTTATGCATCCCGGTCCTGCTATTCGCGGAATGGAACTGGAAGGGGATTTGGCCGACGCGCCGCAATCCGTAATTCGCGAAGAAGTGCGGAACGGCGTGCCGGTCCGCATGGCGATTTTGGCGCGTGCCGTGAGGAAGGCGCGATAAGAATTCATGTCTGAGAAATCCAAATCGAACAGCCTGCTCATCAAGGGCGGGCACCTCATTGATCCGGCGCAGAATATCGACGCGCCCATGGACGTTCTGCTGCGCGACGGTCGTGTGGCGGAAATTGCCGCGCCTGGCAACATTCGGGGCGGAGCGGAAACCAAGTTCGACGCGCGCGGACTGATCGTTGCGCCAGGCTTTATCGATCTGCATGTGCACTTGCGTGAGCCGGGGCAAGCTTATAAAGAGACGGTCGCAACTGGAACAGCTGCGGCTGCCGCTGGAGGCTTCACGTCCGTCTGCTGCATGCCGAACACAAATCCGGTGATCGATTCCGCGGAATGGGTTTCGTGGCTGCTGCATCCGGATCGTGGAGCTCTAGTAAATGTGTTCCCCTTGGCCGCTGCTACGCTCGCTAGCCGGGGCGCAACGTTGACTGACTTCCGTGCGCTGCATCGTGCTGGAGCTGTGGCGGTGACTGATGATGGCAAGCCTGTGCTGGATGACAAAGTGATGCGCGATACGTTACGGCTTTCGTCGGATCTGAACATCACGGTTGTGCAGCACGCCGAAGACACGCGGGCTACAGAAGGCTGCCCGATGCATGAAGGACCAACGTCATTCCGGCTCGGTTTGCGCGGCAGTAAAGCTTCTGCCGAGGCTGATGTCGTCGAGCGTGATGTCCAACTGGCGCAGTCTACGGGCGGGCGGCTGCACGTGGCACATCTTTCCGCCGAAGGTTCACTGACTGCCGTACGTCGCGCGAAACGGGCCAAGGCTCGCGTGACTTGCGAAGTTACGCCGCACCACTTCACGCTGACCGATGCCGACATCCGCGACTACGATACGCGCTACAAAATGAATCCGCCTTTGCGTTCGGCGTCGGATGTAGAAGCTTTGATTGCTGGCATTGCCGATGGCACAGTGGATGCGATCGCTACGGACCACGCTCCGCACGCGGCGTACGAAAAGAATCAGGAATTCGACCGCGCGCCGTCCGGAATTACTGGGCTGGAGACCGCGCTGGGATTGTCGATCACACGCCTGCACAAAGATCGCCAAATTCCGCTCATGCGGATTGTGGAACTGTTTACTTCGGGTGCGGCTCGCGTGTTCGATCTGCAGGCGCGCGGCACCTTGGCTAAGGGCGCACACGGAGACGTAACGATCTTTGATCCGAAAAAACGCTGGACTTACGACGCCGCGAAGTCGCTATCAAAGTCGCACAACTCGCCTTTTGATGGCTGGTCGTTCACGGGAAAAGTTGTGGCTACGATTGTTGGCGGACGGATTGTGCACGACGCCCGCTGAGGCATTCTGCTAACCAAGAATCCCCATCCGCTTCCCTACTTGCTTCAACACATCCAGCGCCTGGTCGAGCTGTTCCCTCGTGTGCGTGGCTGTCATGATGGTGCGGATGCGGGCCTTGCCTTCTGGAACGGTTGGGGATGCAATCCCAGTTCCAAGCACGCCTTCTTTGAAAAGCTCGCGAGAGAATTCCATAGTCAACTTCCCGTCGCCGATGATGATGGGCGTAATCGGAGTCTCGCTGGCTGGCGTAGTCACTCCTCCAATGTTGAAGCCGAGCAGGCCGAGTTCTTTCTTGAAGTAGTGCGTGTTCTCCCAGAGCTTTTCCATGAGCTGCGGTTCTCGCTCCAGAACGTCGAAAGCCGCGATGCAAGTTGCGGCTACGGATGGCGGGTGCGCAGTAGAAAACAAAAACGGGCGAGCGCGGTGATAGAGAAATTCAATGAAATCGCGGCTCCCACAGACATATCCGCCAAGCGCGCCGATGGCCTTTGAGAGCGTGCCGACTTGAATATCCACGCGACCATGGACTTTGAAATGGTCAATGGTGCCGCGACCATTGCGGCCCAGAACACCGGAAGAGTGGGCATCGTCGACCATCATGATGGCGCCGTATTTTTCAGCAGCGTCGCAGAGCGCGGGTAGCGGGCCGATGTCGCCATCCATAGAAAATACGCCATCGGTGATCAACAGCTTGCGTCCGGGCTGATCCTTCACGCTGGCGAGTTGCTCTTCAGCGTGCGCTGCATCTTTGTGACGAAATACCAATATCTTGGCGCGGGAAAGGCGGCATCCATCAATAATGGATGCGTGGTTCAGCTCGTCCGAAATAATGAAGTCGTCTTTTCCCAGAAGAGCGGAAACGGTTCCCGCATTCGCCGTGAAGCCCGACTGAAACACGACGCAAGCTTCTACGTTCTTGAAACGGGCGATCTTTTCTTCCAGCTCCATGTGAATCTTCATGGTGCCGGCGATGGTGCGCACAGCTCCCGAACCAACACCGTACTTGCGCGTAGCTTCCAGCGCGGCTTCACGAAGCTTGGGGTGCGTCGTCAACCCAAGGTAGTTGTTCGAGGCCAGATTGATCACCTTCTTGCCGTCAAACGTGCAGACTGCAGCTTGTTCGTCTTCAAGAACGCGCAGGCGAAAGTAGGTGCCCTTAGCTTTCAACTCGTCGAGCTGGGTCGTCAAATAGGAGAGCGGGTTCGTGCGGGTCGCGGTCGGCATGAAGGAAACCTCGGTTCGTGAAAGAATTGGAGCGAGCAACCGTTTAGTGTAATACCGAAGACACCGTTAGGGTCGTCCACAAAACAAATGAGCCAGCTATCCGATTCCGAGATTCTTCGCCACATACGGCGCCAACCCAAGGGCACCGCGGGTTTCAAGCAACTCGTGCGCGAACTGGGCGTCAAGGGTCCGAATCGTCGCGACCTCGCCGAGCGCCTGGAACGGCTCGCCGCTAGCGGTCAACTGATGCAGATAGATTCCGACCGGTTCGCGATTCCGAAAGCCGCGATGAATCAGTTGGTCGGGCGGCTGAGTATGCATCGCGACGGCTATGGCTTCGTGATTCCGAACCGTTCCGATCTCTCGGAGCCGCTGCGCAGCCAGCTTTCCGGAGATGTATTCATCGCTCCGCACCAGATTGGTTCGTCGATGCACGGTGATCGCGTTTTAGTGGAAGTCGGCAATGTGCGCTCGGATGGTCGTTGTGAAGGCCGTATTTTGCGCACTGTAGATCGTGCCCATGCCACCGTCGTCGGCAAGTTCCACTACGGCGGACGCCACAACTACGTAACTCCGATTGACGAAAAGATTACGCAAGATATTTTGATTGCTGCAAGTATGGAATATCCGCCGGGTGCCCCGAGTGGCGCGGATTCGCAAGGCGGCGAGAAATCCGTGACTCCACACCGTGTACTCGGCGAAGAGGCCGCGCGGCACACGGAATGGGACGATCTTGAAGGCGTAGTTGTCGATGTGGAGATTACCGATTGGCCGAGTGCGACGCAGAATCCTCGCGGACGTGTGGTCGAAATTCTTGGCTACGAAGATGATTTCGGCGTTGATGTTGAGATCATGATTCGCAAGCATCACCTACCGCATCGCTTCCCAGCAGGAGTGCTGGAGGATGCTGAAGCTACTTCCGAGATTATTTCCGCGCACGAACTCGCTAAACGACGCGACTACCGGGACTTACCGATTGTCACCATCGACGGTGAAACTGCACGCGACTTCGACGATGCAGTTCTCGTTCGTATCCTCCAAAATGGCAACTACGAGCTGCAGGTTCATATTGCCGACGTCGCTCACTATGTAACGCCGGGCTCGAAGCTGGAT
>JANXUC010000108.1 GCA_025352065.1 Acidobacteriaceae bacterium
CTCCCGGAACGGCTACCCGGTTCCGTAGCGATATCTTCCGGAGCGTTCCGGCAGAATCTTGATCAGGGCCATCCCGGCCAAAAAGCCTCGTATGTGGGCCCAAAAGCGGAAAGACCGTGGCCAAGCGGGCGCGTGGATAAAGCAGCAGGAAGGCGCCCATGACTCCTGCAATCGCACCGCTAGCCCTACCGTCGGCACCCGCGATTCCAAATTCAAAGCCACCTGCAGAACAGCAGATCCACAGCACCCACACATTGCCTAAGACGTGCATCCATCCGCCGTGCAGGAACATGGACGTAAACAGAGGCAGGACAGCGCCTGGCAGGCCCCCCAGCGCCTCTGGAAAGGCCCAACTCTACATGTGTAGGAATAAGTGCAAACTGGGCGATGAGGGCCTCTTGGCCACGAGGCGTCATGGCCGACTGGAATAGGAAGATCAGCAGATTCACCGCAATCAGGAAGTATGTGACAAGCGGAGTGGTGAAACAGGGCTGGTCGTCGCGGATCGGGATCATCTTGGCCTGAGCGTACTTGGGGATTCAGAGAGGAAATCTTCACACAGAATTTGACCTCCGCGCCACCCAAGCCCCACGATAGATAGACAGAACTGCTTATGAATCAGGTCCTTATCGTCGACAAAGCGGCTGGGATGACGTCGCACGACGTTATCAACCGCGCCCGCCGCATCCTCGGAGAGCGTTCCATTGGGCACCTGGGGACGCTTGATCCGGCTGCTACGGGCGTCCTGCCGCTGGTGGTGGGCAACTTTACTCGCCTGGCGCAGTTCTACTTGGGTGCTGAAAAGTCGTACGAAGGCGTGATGCGGCTTGGTATTGCAACCGATACTTACGATGCTGGGGGTGAAGTTGTAGGTGAGCAGAGAGTTAGCTCGGTGTCAATTGTTGAAATCAAGGAAGCTGCGGCGAAGTTTCTAGGCAAGATCGAACAGATGCCCCCACCATTCTCCGCTAAGAAGATCAAGGGTGTGCCAGCCTACAAGTTGGCTCGAAAGCAGCAAGAAGTGGTTCTGAGTCCGGTTTTGGTGGAAGTCTTTGAATTTGAGGTGTTTACGCCGGAAGTGGCGCAAAAAAACGCCTCCAGGATCGCCTTCAGGGCGCGCGTAAGCGCCGGAACCTACATTCGCTCTATCGCGCACGACCTGGGGCAAGCCTTGGGCTGTGGAGGGCATCTGGAGACGCTCAGACGAACCGCTCACGGCGAGTTCACCTTGGCCGACGCCCACACGCTAGACGAGTTGGCCGCTGCCACAGCCGAGCAGCGGGAAGACTTCTTTCTGCATCCGAGGAAGTTGCTGCCGGGGATCCCGTCGGTGACCGCAAATGACGCACAACTGGCGTTAATTCAGTGCGGTAGAGCTGTCAACCTGCCCGAGATGTCGAAATCGAAGTTCGTGAAGGTCTTTCGAGGGCAGCGGGAGATCATAGCCATCGCATCGAGGGTGGCTGGGACGCTGTTTCACCCGAAGATTGTTCTGACGCAGAGCTAGGGTAGGCTGACAGATGCAATGTCCGATAACAAGTATTATGTCTATAATACATCATCACGCTGTTTCTCCTCACTTCCTCCACGGCATCTCGCAATCCACGCCCGCCCTCGCGCGCGAGTGTAAAGGATGTCATGGGACTGGACACAAAGAACGCGCGAACGTGGGGCACCCAGCCCATAGAAATTCCATATCAGCGCAGTCCTTCGCACACGTACAAGCTGCCCAGGGTTCGTCGGGCGTGGTAGGCGTAGGTCTTGCTGTCCTCTGCATAAAATAGACGGACGTTGGCCACGGACCCGGCTTTGTCGCTCAGCTCCACCTTGTGAAGCAGAGTTCGCTTTCCGGTCGCGACGTCCACGCGGTATACGCTGGCTTCGGTCAATGTGGACGACAGGATCAACAGAGCTTCTCCGTCTTTCGTCCAAGCTTGCAATTCCTCTTGCGGGCCGACGCCGGGAACGTTCGCGATTTGCTGGGTGGAGCGATTGAACACAGCCATCGGGCCGGATGCTCTGAAGCCAGCAATACGGCTTCCATCGCTGGAAACGGCACCTCCTCTCCAATCCGGGGGGCCCAGCGCCTGCGGCTTACCCCCTTCGATATCCATTTCGTAGGTTCGCAGCGCGCTACCCTCCGTGGCTCCGATGAGCAGCAGGTGTTTGTTGTACGGAAACCACGCAACCTGCGACGCAGCGGTGACGTTCGCCAGAGACAGTCGTCGCGACTCTCCAGGCCCAATGGGATGCAAAGCAATCTGCGGCGGCTGGCTAAAGAGTAGCGCCGATGCTGTCGCGCCGTCCGGCGAAAATCGCGGATTTGCGCCTGGTCCCAATACCACGGGAGCGGAGCCGTCCAGCTTGCGAAAATCGACTTGATACAACGGGCCAGCGTGCGCGCCCCACTCAAACAGGAGGATGGCTTGGCCGTCCTGCGCGATGTCTGAAAATGACGCCCCGTCGAAGCGGGCCAGGCCTTTGCGTTCTCTGCCGGTAGCGGGATCAATGCCTGTAATTTCCGTCCTGTACTGCTCGCTGGAAAAGAGGACGCGGCCATCGGAGGCGATATCCAGCAGGCGGAGCCGTTGCGGGGCGATGTAGATGTCGCGCAGCTTTCCGGAAAGATCGACACCGTACACCTGCTGATTGTTGCTCGATTCGTCAGTGGCAGCCGTAAACCAGATTTCTTTTCCCGAGGGCACCCAGGCCAGCCCTTGCTCCGCGTCGAACTCTTTCGTCAACTTCCTGTGAGCGCCAACGGAATCAATCAGCGAAACCCATCCCCTGTCGTCGCCGTAAACCGGGTGTTCCATAAACGCTACTTCATTTCCACTGGGAGAGATTCGGACGTGATCGACGTAGCCGCTGGTTTCGAAAATGACTTTCCCCACCGGGAATTCCAGTTGCACCTTGCCATTGGCGTGGCGCGCTACAGCGAGAGACTTGCCGTCCGGCGAGTAATCCGCGGCGATGACTTCCTGGGCTAAAGCGCGGGGAGATCCTCCCGCCATCTGCGCCTGGGCCATGGTTCCGCTGAGGAAGTTGCCACTGTGGAACTCAATATCCGTAGCAAGCTGCAAATCACCCGTGGAAGAAAGGGCCAGCAAGGCTGCGCTGGGCAGATCGATTTTGGTGGATTGCGGGAATTCCGTCCTGACGGTGAGCACCTGCATGGGATCGTCATTCCATTGCGCGCTATACACAATGGTTTGTCCATCTTTCGCGAATCGCGCGTTCGATGGGTAGCCTTGCTGGTAAGTCAACCGCGTGAATTTTAGCGGTGGCGGCTGGCCGACCGACCAGCGCCCGGCAAGTAATGCGGCTCCCGCCAGCAAGACTCCCAGCGCGACAGCCGCCCACGGCAGCCACGGGCGCTTGGTCTGCGTCTCTACTGTTACGGGCGCAACGGAAGTCTGCGCAGTCGATGTACCGCTGAGCGACTCAATGGCAAAGCCCAAATCGCTGACCGACTGGAATCGGCGTTCGACATTTTTCTCCAGACATCTGGCGAGGAGGCGCTGCAATCCCAGCGGCCCTTGAAAACCCGTCTCGGTTAACTCGGGCGGCTCTTCGCGAAGGATGGCGGTCATGGTCTCCGCGGCAGTGTCGCGCCTGAAGGCTCGCTTCCCTGTCAGCATCTCGAACAGAACGGTACCGAAGCTGAAAATATCGGACCGCTGGTCGGCAACTTCTCCGCGTACCTGCTCGGGCGACATGTAGCCGACCGTGCCCATCACCATGCCGGGAGTGGTGTTGGTGTTGGCAGAAGTCATGGTGGCCGCGTCGCCGCCTGCTACGGTTTGCAGCTTGGCCAGACCGAAATCCAGAATCTTGATCGTGCCGTCTTTGGTGACGACAATATTTTCCGGCTTTAGATCGCGATGCACGACTCCTTTGTCGTGAGCTGCGGCCAGGCCGTGCGCGATGCCGAGCGCGTACTCGATGGTGCGGCGAATGGGGAGTGCTGTTGCTTGCAATTCGTCGCGCAGCGTCTGTCCATCAAGAAATTCGGAAACCAGGAAGGGCGTGCCGTCGTGCGTGCCGATATCGTGGATGCCTAGAATGTTGGGATGGTTGAGTGCGGCGATGGTGCGCGCCTCCTGCTCGAAGCGGCGCAGGCGGTCGGTGTCGGCGGCGAATGAGGCTGTAAGAATCTTGATGGCTACGTCGCGACCGAGCCGGGTATCGCGAGCGCGATAGACTTCGCCCATACCACCCGCGCCGAGCGGGGATTGGATTTCGTAGGGGCCGAGTTTGGTGCCGGAGGCTAGGGGCATGAACTGAGGATTATACCTGCCAGGTATGGTGCCCGAGGTTCGGGTCCGTTCTTTGGACCCTAACCTGGGTGGAGGACGCTGGCCGCATCCGTCAAAAGCCCCAGGTTAGCGCAAAGAACGCGTGAACCAGGGGCACCTGATTCTTTTAGTTACCGAGTTTATTTTAGTCCGGCGTTCCAGTTCGAGATCACGACGATCTGTGTTTGATTTTCCTGGCTGTGGGTGTTGATGAGGAAACGTCCGTCGGGAGCGATGTCATAGGCGCGGCTTGCCGTGGATAGGTCCTCGGGGTTGCCGCGGAACAAGGTGCGAGTGGCTCCGACCGATAGCTCCGAATTGTGAAGGGTCACATCGGTCTCGATCATATAGCCCTGGCCGTCCACTTAAACGGTGGCTCGCCCATCCTTCCGCCACAGCGGAAATAGCGTTGAGCCTTTGAAGGAAATTTGGTGTTTCGTCCCCGTGCCAAAAACGGGCATGACAAACGTATGGTCGCCTCCCTGTTCTCGAGAGGTGTAGGCGACCCACTGTCCGTCGGGGGAAAAAGACCCGTCGGAAAGATAAAATGGATCCTTCACCAGAAGGCGCGCCGGTTCCTGGCCTGCTGTGGGCATTACCCAAAGCGCATTCTTGCCTTGCTTGCTTTCCATGAACAGGAGAAACTTCCCGTCGTGCGACAAGTCAATCGGATACTTGCTGGCTGGCGACTGCACCATGACTGTTTCGCCAGCGGAGCCGGAAATGGACTTTCTGTATAGGTCCAGATGTCCGTTGCGATCAGAAGTGAATACGATCTCTTTCCCATCAGCCGACCATATCGGGCTCGCGTTGGCGAAATCACCGAAGGTGAATTGGGAACTGGTGTTGCGTTGTAGGTCGTAGAGCCAGATTTGATGGTGGGGCTGCGAATGCTCCACAGCGGCCACACGCCCGTCTGGAGACAACGAAAGTGACAGGTAGCGACCGAGGTCTCCGACCACTCCCAATGCTTTGCCTTCTCTGCTGAACCACGTGAGTCGGTTCCCCGAGTTGGTGCTGGTAGGAGCGAAGGCAAGTACACCATTCTGAGAAGCCGAGAAGATGGCCGACCAAGTTCCCCAATCGGCCTCGACGCCTTCCTGAGCCACCATCGGTTCGCCCGTAAGTTCCAGCCGAGTTACGTCGAAGGCTTGGGCCATCAACGTGGATTCGTTGAGAAATAGAAGATGACCGCTGGCGTACGCCGCATTTGTTTTGGAGTGGAGCACGAGTTTGCTGCTCTTGTCATCGAGGGATCCGACATAGACTCCGTCATGAACATGGCTGAGGTCGTCGTGGCCGTTGGCAAAGAAGAGGAAGTGCTCGCCGTCCGGCAGGAACTGAGGCCAGCGGTGGCTGTCGTGCTGCGAGCTGTCCACTTGTGTGAGGGGTGTAGGAGTGCCGCCGCTCGCAGGTATCCGATAGATCGGCCCGTTGGTTTCCGGAACGAAAAGAATGATTCCCTGCTGGCTCCAGCTGGCGCCGCGCCCGAGGCCCACTTCGCACAGGGGAACGGCGCGACCGCCGTCGAGGGAAACGCGTTTGAGTTGGCGGTTCGAAAAGAAGCCAAGGGAATTTCCATCCGGCGACCAGAAGGGAGAATAGCCGCCTTCTGTGCCGGGGACAATTGTGGCTAGCAGTCCGTCCATCTGGCGCACCCACACTTCTTGTTTGCCGTTGGCGTCGACCGCCGCAAAAGCGATCCGTTGTCCATCCGGAGAGACTGCGACCGATCCCGGTTGATCGCCGGTGACGTGGATGGTCGATTTTTCCGGAGGCTCGATGACCCAGCGGGCTCGGGGAGTGGTAGTCGGGGTCGGCTGGGAGTGAAGACGCGCCGCCGCAAATGCTGCCAAGGCCAGCGCCAGCGCAGCCACGAGCCACGGGATGTAGGAGCGTTTCGGATTTTCAATGGGAGCTGCCGTCGTCGATCTGGATTGCGGTCCGTCTGCACTCCACTTCAGTTCGAGCCGTACGTCGCGGGCGGATTGGAAGCGGTCGTCTGGGTTCTTCGCAAGGCAAGTGTTGACGACGTGCTCGAAGGTCGGCGGCGTGAGCGGTTGGATGGCCGAGATTGCTTCGGGTTCTCTTTCCAGAATTGCGCTGGCGACGCTGATCTGGCTCTTGCCCTCGAAGGCTCGCTTGCCCGCGGCCATTTCATAAAGCACTGCGCCGAGGGCGAATAAGTCGGAGCGGGCATCGGCGGGCTTGCCTTCAATCTGCTCGGGCGACATGTACTGGATGGTGCCGACGATCTGGCCAGCCGTGGTGAGCGGCGACATGGGGCTAGGGCCGCTCATGGTTTTGGCGGCGGAGAGCCGCGGAGCGTTCGTGCCAGCTTCTAACTCGGCGGCGACGGCTTTGGCTAAGCCGAAGTCCATCAACTTGGCGCCGCTCTTCGTGAGCATGATGTTGCCGGGCTTCAGATCGCGATGAATGATTCCTGCTCGGTGGGCAACTTCGAGTGCCTCGCTCACCTCCATGCCGATCTTGAGGGCTTCTTTTAGCGGAAGCGGACCCTTCTTGAGGCGATCGGCCAGCGAGTTCCCTTCCAGGAGTTCCATTACAAGAAAGTCAATGCCGTCCTGATGACCAATGTCATGCAGCGTGCAGATGCGTGGATGGTTCAGGGAGGAGATGGAGCGAGCCTCGCGCTCGAAACGTTCTCTTAGATCGGGACTGGAGGAAAGGTGCTCGGGCAGAATCTTAATGGCGACATCGCGACCAAGGCGAGTATCGCGGGCGCGATACACTTCGCCCATGCCACCAGCGCCGATGGCGGATTGGATTTCGTAGGGGCCGAGCTTGGTGCCAGAGGCTAAGGGCATGAAGTGGGATTATACCTTTGCTTGGGATTGAACTTGTAGGTATCAGTCCGGTGGGCGCGACGCCCACCGGACTGCCGCCGGGATGGCAGCGCTACGAAGTAGCGCCCTGTCCGGGACTGGGGCCCTGGCCGCCAAGAGTGCAAATGATTGCCCATTGATTTTGGCGTCGCGCTCCGGTAGAGTCCTCGGCATTGGTTTTCTTCGTCCACCACCCAACCCCTGCGCGTGGAGCGGACTCGCAGCAAGATGTGGCTCGTGGTTTGCAGTCTCACGAGTTTTCTTTAACGCCTTACCCAACTTCACGGAGGATTCCATTGTTTAGACCCAGATGCTCTACTGCTGCTCCCACTCTGCTTGCGGCCATGCTTACTGGCTGCATCGTGTTTGCCACCACTGCTTACGCGCAAGTTCCGCTGACCCAGATCAGCACGGATCCCTATACCAACGCTTCCAGCCAGCACGCCACCGAAGTCGAAGCTGATTCCTACGCGGTGGGATCGATGATCGTTTCTGTTTTTCAGGTTGGTCGTTTTACCGACGGTGGTTCGACGGATATTGGTTTCTCGACATCGACGAACGCCGGGACGACTTGGACCCACGGTTTTCTGCCGGGCTTGACGAAGTATCAAAACGGCGGCAAGTACGACCGCGCCAGCGATCCAGCGATCACCTACGATGCAAAACATAAACTTTGGCTGGCCTCGACCCTGCCAATCCTGGAGGCAGGCGGTGCGCATGGCGCAGCGGTCGCAGTGAGCAGTTCCGTAGACGGAATTACCTGGAAGAACCCTGTGATCGTCTCGAAAGCGGCGTCGAACGGATTCTACGACAAGGACTGGATTGTTTGTGATAACACGACGACCAGTCCCTTCTATGGACATTGCTACGTGCAATGGGATGACTTCAGCCAGTTTGATTTGATCGAGATGAGCACTTCGATAAACGGCGGCGTGACTTGGAGCACGAAGAAAACGACGGCCGCCAGCGATGCAGGAAACGGCGGAATTCCACTGGTACAACCGAATGGAACGGTAATCGTTCCGATTGACGATCCGTTTCAGAGCGGCGTTTTGGCGTTCAAATCGACGAACGGCGGAGCGAGCTGGTCCGCTGCAGTGTCGGTAGCGCCCATTAATGGGCACCGCGTGTCGGGCGGTCTTCGCGCTCCTTTCCTGCTTGCTGCGCAGATCGATAAAGCTGGCAAGGTTTATGTGGCGTGGGCGGACTGTAGCTTCCGCGCTGGGTGTGCTTCGAACGACATTGTGATGAGCACATCGACGAACGGCACGACTTGGACTACGCCCACGCGCATTCCGATTGATGCCGTCAGCACAAAGGTGGATCACTTCCTGCCCGGCCTGGAAGTGGATCGTTCTACTTCCGGCAGCACGGCGCACATCGCTTTGACTTACTACTTCTACACCAACGCCAACTGCACTACCTGCACGCTTGGAGTTGGATACGTTGCTTCCACCAATGGCGGCTCAACGTGGAGCGCCGCGAAGACGCTCTCCAAGGGCACCAATACAAATTGGCTGCCGTCGACGACGTCCGGACAGATGGTGGGAGATTACATGTCTGCCGCGACTTCGAACGGGAAAGTTCACGGAGTGTTTGCGACCGCGAAGGCTCCCGTGGGTAGCACGCTGAACGAAGCCATGGAAACGAACGCAACCGGTTTGCTAGACTTTGCCGAGGACGGAATCACCTATACGTCGAAGAACGACAAGCTTGTGCCGAACGCGCACTCGGATCATCCGAGAGTGCTGACGCCAGTTGTCGGACAGTAGAAGTTTGCGCGCTACCCCAAATCGGCCATCCCGAGGGGGATGGCCGATTTTTTGTCTGAGAAAGTGTGATTGTTAAGCGAGCTTATCCGGATGCACTCCTGTGCAATTTTCCTGGTTGACTTCGGCTCGCGTCGTCAGTAAATTCTGGCGAAAGTTTGCAGTGCCACCCACCTCTGCGTTCCATCCGCCGTTTTCCTCTTTGCTATGCGCTCGCTGCCGCTTCGGGTTCAGAACCCAGCACGTCGTACGTCCAGGCCCAAATACAATTCAGAGAGAGGCTACCGATGCATCCAGAAGGCAAAGCGCTTCCGAACGAGGCATACGACGGCAACGATAGTTACTAGGCGAGGATTTTTGATGGACCGTTCTGGAAACCGAACCGCTCAATTTATTTCTGTTATGGAACTTTGTTCCGCGCCTCAGCGTAGAGTCCCCTCGGAGGTTGTTGAAAAAGAGCCTTCCGTAGTCGCTGGAAGGTTGTTTCAGTAATTTCTACTGGAGAAACGCCGCCAAATAGCAGATTCCTGACGATAAAGCTGTTCGGAATAACAAATTGTTGAGTTTTTCAACAGGCTCTTAGAGGGTTCCTAGTGCATCTGAAAACGGTTTTGATCGTGCACACGCACATAGGATCTCGACAGTTGATCTTGCTGTATCCAGATGATTAAATTGTCGGTTTGAGGATAGCTTTGAGATCTGCGTTAAAGCGGCGCAATACTTCCAGCCTTTCCGGTGTCGCGTCGACGATGTTTTCTTTTGCCTGAAAGACTTTTTTACCCGCGAATTCCGTGAGAACGCCGATGTTCTCGCCTAGGCGCCATCCAGGCGTACCCAAGATATGCAAGCCATCGACGCCCGGGACCAACAAGGCAACGCATTCATCACGCACCACTCCAACGCATTTGGGAAAGCGGTCGAACGTTTGCAGCTCGAAACCCGCGACATAAATTTGCTGGAGTTGTTCGGCGGAGTCAGGCATGAGGCGGGAAGGCAGGCTTTGTTGCCTGCACCTACATTTTGTACTTTCCTAAGTCCTCGTCGTTCAGACCTTCGAGCCATTTCTTGAGTTCTTCGTCGCCTGGGCGCTCGGAGACGGCGCTGGCGGTTTTCGAAACCTTAAGAACTTCTTCATCCACAAAGATCGGACAGTCAGCACGCAGGGCGAGGGCCAGCGCATCCGAGGGCCGAGAATCTATGCTGATGATTTGTCCGTTGCGCTCCACCCAAATCACAGCGTAGAAAGTGTCGTCGCGTAATTCAGTTACGACT
The DNA here is from genome assembly GCA_025352065.1 of Acidobacteriaceae bacterium. Lineage (GTDB taxonomy): Bacteria > Acidobacteriota > Terriglobia > Terriglobales > Acidobacteriaceae > JANXUC01. The sequence goes on from JANXUC010000108.1 coordinate 10,186, forward strand.
ACTCGATGCACGAATGCGTCAAGGCCGGTCAGAACGCTGCGAATCAGGTCGTGCGTCATCGGGCGCGGCGTGGCTACCTTTTCGATCTCAAGCGCGATGGCGTTGGCTTCGAACACGCCAACCCAGATCGGCAACAGCGTTTCGCT
>JANXUC010000123.1 GCA_025352065.1 Acidobacteriaceae bacterium
CGGGGTGACTGGTCCTTTTCATCGCGCAGAAACGCGGTGAACATGAGCAGGTCTTTGCGTTCTATTTCCTCAAGGAACGGCTTTTGGCAGGACTCCTGAAAGTAACGCAAGGCGGTCGTGTAGGCAGCCAACGTCTTCGGCTTTTTTGTTAGCTTCGTTTCTTCTAAAAATTCAACGGCCGCAGCGGTGAGCGTTCTGCGCTTCGTGTGCCCAGTGTCAGGCACGACAGAAACGCCATTACTGACCGCAGCTAGCTCTGCTTCTTTTCGCAGCCGCCGTACAGCCGCATCCTGAGGGTTCTTGCCCACGGACAAACGTATTCGTTTGCCATTCTCACGCCACTCGATGTAATACGCGCCATCCGGGCAGCGGATTTCCTTCCCATCCACCAACACTGAGTCAGGCTTGACGCGCCCGTTGGCGGAGAGAACAGCTGGGTAGTAGCGCAGACCCTGCGCAATTTTCACTCTTTTGGTGAGATTAACTTCGCGGTTGCCCATTGGTGATCCCTCTGATTTAGGTATCAGTGTAGGTATCACCAACCTGCAAGTGCTAGATTACAAAAGTCATGGCGGAGAGGGGGGGATTCGAACCCCCGGTACAGCTTTTGACCGTACAACGGTTTAGCAAACCGCCGCCTTCAGCCACTCGGCCACCTCTCCGTGTTGAAATTAGTGTATCACTGGGGATGGGGCCGGTTGGAAAGTGAAGTTTCCGCTGGATACCGACGATAGTGACTCTAAGAATAAGGCTGGAACCGACACCGAGCGATGACAACCATTTTGGTAATTGAAGACGAAGACGCCGTGCGCGAGATGTTGAAGACTACTCTCGAGCGCAATGGGTTTCACGTGCTGGCGGCAAACGGAGGCAGCGCGGCGCTGGAGCTTTGCGAAACCAAGGCGACTCCGGTTGACTTGCTGCTCACCGACATCGTGATGCCTGGCACCAGCGGCACCGACCTGGCTGGGTACTTGGCCGTTCGCTATCCAAAAATGCGAGTCGTGCGGATGTCGGGTTTTACGGAAGCCATGCTCGGGGAGTCGGGGTTGCAGCGCGATGAGTCGCTATTTCTGCAGAAACCCTTTTCGCGGGACCAATTGCTGGAGACGATTCGCAAGGCGCTGGACGGGGCAAGTGAAGGCTAAGCTCGATTGATTTTGGTACGACCTCAAGTTTTTCCCGCTGTTTCTCTCCTTCCCATTTTGAAACTACCCCACCTTCGTGCGTAACGCTTTTCCACGTTTCCCCCTCAACCTTCATTAGTATCCATATCACTGACGCAGATTCAAAGAGGCCAGTAAGGCCATCTTGCATTGGTGATCGTGGAAGAGGGATGCATGAAATCGGTTGTAGCAGGGCGGGTCGAGCCGGAGGGTGGCCTGGACACAGTTGCGGGATTGAATGCAACACGCGCGCCTTTCCTAGTGGCGTCTGCCGAAAGCGGGGGCCTCTGCTTAGCCGGGCGTTCGGCTGCGTTATTGCGGACTCTCGAATATGGGCGGAAGGCAGCAGCCAGCGAAGCGGACATTCTAATTGAGGCGGAGAGCGGCACTGGTAAAGAAATTCTGGCCCGCCTGATTCACGGCTGGAGCGGCCGAAGGGCGCACCCTTTTGTGGCCGTCAATTGCTCAGCGGTGCCGGAAGCTCTGCTGGAAAGCGAACTATTCGGTCATGCACGCGGCGCCTATACGAGTGCCAACGCGGCACAAATTGGACAAATCGAATCGGCCCAGGGTGGGACATTATTGCTGGATGAAATTGGCGAAATGCCATTACACTTGCAGCCAAAATTATTGCGCGTGCTGCAGGAACGGGAATTGCGACGGCTGGGCGATACGCGAAGCGTGCGCGTCGATATTCGCGTGCTGGCAACCACCAACCGCTCACTCGCCGCCATGGTGCGCGAAGGCTTGTTTCGCGCCGACCTCTACTTTCGGCTCAACGTTATTGCGTTAACCTTGCCACCGCTGCGGGAACGTCTGGAAGATGTGCCATTGCTGGCCGAGCACTTCCTGGAACGATACGCAAAAGGCAAGAATCTGCGCCTGGCTCCGGAGTTTCTGGCGCGCTTGAGTAAGCATGGCTGGCCCGGCAACGTTCGCGAATTAGAGAATTCAATTCGGCGGGCGATCGCGCTTTCCCCTGCGCAAGAGATCTCCGCCGAACTGCAACCTGGGCTTTTGCAGGCAACGCCCGATGCACCTGCTACAGACCTTCCCGATACCAGGCGAGATGGAGGAAGTGTTGGTGAAGGATTTACGCATCTCCAGCCTGGGATGAAGCTGCAGGACATGGAACGGGAGCTGCTGGCGAAGACGCTGGTAGCGACATGCGGCAACCGCTCACACGCGGCTGCCATGTTGGGCATCAGCTTGCGCACCGTACGGAACAAGATCCGTGAATATGGACTGCCGTCAAGGAGAGACTATGCCGCTGATTGATTCCGCTGCACTGCGTTTGCTGGGAGCTTCGCTGGATGTGAACGCGTATCGCCAAGCGTTGATTTCCTCGAACATGGCCAACATCGATACGCCGGGCTACCGCACACGGGACGTCGATTTTCACAAAACGCTGACCAACGCCGTCAACGACGCTGAGTCTTCCCTGTCGCCCGTCGCGCATAAAGTGCACGGGCTGATCGAGCGTCCGGATGGCAACAACGTGAACGCCGACCGCGAAGCTCTTTTGCTGGCACATACGCAATTGCGGTTTCGGCTGAGCGCGCAACTGGTGAAAGGCGAATTTCGAAAGATTCTATCGGCCATCAACGAAGGGAAATAGCTTTTGACGCCCTTTTTCACCGCGTTCGTTGAACTCGAGGAATGTCAGCCATGAACCTATTTGGAGTGATGGAGATTGCCGGATCGGCGTTGGGAGCCGAGCGTCTACGGGCAGAGGTAGTGGCCAGCAACATGGCCAACCTGGAGACGACGCGAACCGCCGACGGCGGTCCCTACCGCCGCAGGCTTACCGTATTCCAAGCACAGAATATGCCGGGATTGCCGCTGCAAGTGGCGTCGTTCGGGCCGGCGTTCGGGCCCGCGCTCGGACAGGGAATTGGGCGCACGGGGCAGGCCGGCGGAGTTCGAATCCAGCGTGTGGTCACCGATACGGCACCGCCGTTCCTGCGTTACCAACCGGGGCATCCTGACGCCGATGCGAAGGGCTATGTGGCGTATTCTTCCTCGCAGGTGGATCACAAGAAAGTTGGTAAGCTGGCGCGGGCCATCGAAGTTGCGTTTCAGGCCATGGGAGTCTTCCCTGCCAGCGGAACGTCGGTGCCGTTGCAGGCGGATGGAGATATTCCGCCGGGATCCATCCAGATGCTGGACAACGTGCAACCCAGTGCCTCAATTGGGCGTATCGTATCTCCGTCGGAAGGGGAACTGGGAGGCGTGACGGAAAACGGCACTGTGGCGAGCCTGCGAAAAGATCTGGAACAAGCACTGGCGCCCGAGATTTTCAAGAAAGACATTGCGCTGCGGACGGAGCCCGACGGTTTGGTGATTAGTCTGCGCGAAGTTGGGTTTTTTACCAGCGGGTCGGCGCAACTCCGGGTTGCGGCGGTGCCGGCGTTCCGGAAAATTGCGGAAGTCTTGTTGCAGAGGCCGTATCAAATCCGCATCGAAGGGCACACCGACGACGTAGCGATTCACACGGCGCAGTTCGCATCCAATTGGGAGCTTTCGACTGCACGGGCGATTGAGGTCATTCGACTGCTGATTTCGGATATGGGGTTCCCGCCCGAAAGGCTCTCGGCGGGCGGTTATGGGCAATTTCATCCGGTTAGCTCGAACGCGACCGAAGAAGGGCGCTCGCTGAATCGCCGGGTGGACATTGTGATTTTACGGCGCAGCATTGCGGTAAGTTCAAGTGCCAGCGCGAGCGCGGCTCACCAGGACGCCTTAGCCGGGGTCAAGAGGCCTCCGACGATTGTCCCTGATTTGCCGCGTGTGGTGGCAACGGACGAGAAACCGTCTCCGTCCCAGGCCACGCCGCAGTAACGTTTGTGACAAGCGTCCATATAAGCGGCCAAGCCCGGTCAAGCTGCACAGTTTTGCGCCGATGGTAAAGCTGGGCAACACTGTGAACTCACGCCCGTTCGATTACGCGGCGAGCGAATATCACGGCAAAAGATCGCGGCTCTCCTGAAGACCTCTTATGTCGACCTCGGCCTCAGCTCGCGAACCTAATCCGAAGAATTTCGTGCCCGACTTACATCTGCTCGGCATTCGGGATGTAATCTACAAAACTGCGGGCATCTTTCAACGCGATCACAAGCTGCACCTGCTGAAGGTGCGCTGCACGCTTCGGATGAAGGAATTGGGCATCGGCCTTTTGCGCGACTATTTTCAGTATCTGACTAAGCCGAGCGGCCAAGTTGAAACCACGATTCTGCTGAATGGGATCCTGGTCGGGGAAACGCGCTTTTTTCGCAGTATGCCGCAGCTGGACGCGCTCCGCAAGATTGTTTTGCCGAAACTGGTTGCCGCGAAGTCCACAGCCGCAGCCCGTACATTGAAGATTTGGAGCGCAGGTTGTTCGACCGGCGAGGAAGCCTACACACTGGCGATTATTCTGCTGGAAGCGTCCAGCCTTTTGGATGACTGGACTTGCAGTGTTCTAGCTACGGACCTCAACCAGAATTCCGTGGAGCACGCCAAGAGGGGTATTTACGGTGAGAGCTCCACGCGGAATGTACCGCCTCCGCTCCGTCAAAAATATTTTGTGAAAGACGCCACGGGGCTCTCCGTTAGCCCCGAGATCCGGGCGCTTGTGAGTTTCCAACGTCTAAATCTGCTCGATGGACGGCACCTGAGCATGATCGCCAAAACCGATGTTATTTTTTGCCGTAACGTATTGATCCATTTCGACATGGCCTCCAAGACCCGTGTGATTGAGCACTTGCACAATAGCTTATCGCCAGCCGGAGTTCTTTTTGTGGGACACGCAGAATCGTTATTTGGGGTGAGCAACAATTTTTCCCTGCTTCATATGCCCGCAGCAATCGCTTACGAAAAAACAAAGACTTCGCTCGCAAAAAGGCGCTTGCTATGAACGGCACGGTCCGTGAACAAGCTCTCAGGAAACTGGAAAGCATAGAGAATATGCCCAGCATTCCGGCTATTCTGGAGCCGCTGCTGCGCTATCTCAGCTTGCCGGTCGATGAACTGCAGGTACAAAAGGTTGTCGACATGATTTCCAACGACGAATCGCTCACGGTGCAATGCCTCCATCTGGCAAACTCGCCGTTGTATTGCCGCTGGCAAGCGGTAGATTCGCTCCGCGGCGCCATCATGGCTTTGGGCCTGGGAAAAATGAAGGAAGTTGCCCTGGCCTGTTCTTTCATGAAGATGTTGCCCAAGCAGGTTGGCGGCATCGATCCTGTAATTTTCTGGGAGCACAGTCTGGCGTGCGCGATGGTGTCGCGGCACTTGGCACGCAAATTAAGCCTTCCATTTGCGGAGAAGGCATACCTGGCAGGACTCCTGCATGATTTTGGCGTGATTGCGAATGTAACTGCGCTGCCTCATGAATTCGCTGCAGCCCTCGCGTTAGCGAGGGCGAAAGAAATCCCTCTCCATGAAGCGGAAACAGAAGTCATGGGGATCAATCACGCAGAGAGTGGAAGGATTTTAGCGGAACTCTGGCGTTTGGCTCCGGAGCTGATTGCTGTCATCGGCGATCACCACTCCCCGGCCCAAGCGAAGACCAACCGAGGTCTGGTTGCACTGGTAGGTCTCGTCGATCTGCTTTGCCGCATGCGAGGCCTGGGATATGGCTATGCCGAGAACCGGATCGTCAACTTATTAGAGGAAGAAGCCTACGCCACCCTGCTAGAAGAGTGTCCATTGGTTCGCGGCGCAGATTGGACGCGAATTACTTTCGAGCTGGACAACTACATGTACGAAGTCCACAACCTGGTGGCTGCACTGTACCGAATGCAGTGACTTCCTTACCCCCGACTAGCTTAGCGACGCCGCAAGACGGTCTGTTCCGGATCTAGCACTATCTGCCTTGTCCCTGACGGAACGCGCAAGCGGAAATTCGTTTCCGCCCCATCTGCGAAGACGCGACCGAGAAACACGGGCTCCTTCCCGGGTGCAACCGCATAGAGCGGCACCGGAGTCACGAGATCCTCCGGCGCCTCCCGCTGCAGAATCACGCCAGTGACCCAAGTTTCGTCGCGCTGCCGCACAACCTTTACATTCTTGACTTCCAGGATAGGAACAGAAGTTCCCTGGATCCATCCATCCCAAAACCAATCCAGAGAACGCTTGCCTTCGAACCACAGTCGCTCGGGCCAACGCGCTTCGAACTCTTGCAGCAATTCCCGCGTAGAAATCTCACGGCCAGCATATTTCTCCTGCACCTGTCGCAGAATTTTCATGAAGAGCTCGTCTTCGTTGCCCTCTTCGCTCTTGACTGGAAAACGCTTGGCTCCGTACGCCTCCCCTTCGCGTAGCATTTGTCGAAGCATGTGGAACAACCAGGTGCCGCGCCCGTAACTGATAGCCTCGTATCCGGAGGGAAAGCGCGAAGAGTTCAGCCGCAGCCCGAGAGTCACCGGGCCCGCCTGCCACGTGGGCCGGCCATCTTGCTTGTCCAGCAAATCGTCGCGGTATTTATCCAGCACGAGCCGGAGACCCTTGGGATCCCTAGTCTCCAACAACATCAGTGCACAGTAGCTCGCGAGTCCTTCGGAGATCCACTGATCGCGGTAGGAACTCCAGGAAACCTGATCGCCCCACCATTGGTGCGCCGTCTCGTGAACCGGAGTCTGACTGGCGAGGACTGCGTCCGCTGGGCGAAAGTTTAAGGCCGAGCGTTCGTCGTCGGTAAGAAATGCGAAGCTCGACAAGAACACCAACCCGGGCCAGCCTTGGCTGGCCGGTCCCGGAATCTGCGTCAACGCCAGCGATCCATAGGGATAAGGGCCGAAATGACGAGAGAAAAAACGTACGGCTTCTGCCGATTTGTCCGCCACCTCCTGCACGTTGCGCGCGGGCGATGGATTACTTGAAAAACTCCCCGGCAGACGTCCGAGTTGCGGCGATTCTGGCGGTGCCAGTAATTCGCGTTTAACTTTCGGAAAATTACGCTCCATTTCGCGAGCAGCGTAAGCTTCGACCGTCACTCCGCCGGCATCTGCTGTTGCTTTCACGTAGCGTCCCAGGTTAAATCCGGCCACCGGGATAGACCGTTCTGAAACCCATCGTGCATGTTGCATACGAGGAACAGCAGCGGAGTTCCCATCGTTAGAAGCTTTTTCGCCAGGGTCGTTTTGAGGGGCTCCTGGGAATGAGGCCCTCTTGCCCGTAGCCAGCAGTGTCCAACCGGCGGGGTAGGAAAAGCTGAGATCGAAATTTGCCATATGCAGGCCGCGATTCGGATACCAGGTTCCGCGCGCGCCCACATACAAGAGCCCGTTGGCTTCCTCCGATAACACATCCCCGCCGTACACGAACCTCAGAGCAATGCGATCTCCGGCCTTCAGTGCGACAGGAAAAACCACGGCCACCAAATCGTCCCCGCTGCGTTCCAACTGGGAACCTTCCATCGCCGGATTGTGAATGAATTCCACCGGCTTTCCGTCCGCCTCGACTCGAGTAATTCCCAAGTAGCGCGAGAGCTCAAAAAGCAGAGCGCGCTGCCCGTCCCGCAGGATGTGGAGATCAAGGGTGGCGTCCGCATCTAAACGCAGCGGTGGAGTTACCTGCGCTGCGATCTTGTAGCGTGGAATCTCAAAGTCCTCGACTGCGGCAGGAGGCGACTGGGCCTCGCCTTGCCGAGAATTCCCCGAACGAAAGTTGCTTGGCCTGGGATTGAAGGACATCCAGACATCGTAGTAATTCGATTCGTGAGCGTGCGCGAGCTGCAGAACTTCGACTTGCTCGTACGCCAGGGAGTCGTAGACGAGATCGAACCCTCCCAGCTTCAAACCTTGGAGCCGCGCATGGAGCATGCGGTCGGGCACCTTGGGCTCGACCTGTCCGGTTCCTGTTGCATCCGGCAGGAATCCTGCAAAGGTCATGAGCAAACGGAGTGAATCGCTGGACGCCAACCGGACAGCCGAAGGCCTGTATCGAGTGAGGAATGCTGGCGCGTCCTGGGCAGGCCTTAGGAAGGGCTGCAGCTCCTGATAGGTTCCATCGTTAAAACGAAAATACCCTGAGCTAAATTTTTCCTCCAACACAGCGGCGCCGGTAAAAAGCCCCAGCGAAGCCCGCTCAGCGCGGTCGGGAGGAAACACCAGAACTTCGCCCTCACCTTCAAAAAAAGCTCCAGTCACGCGGCCGAGCACGTCTTCGGTGAAGCCGATCACACCGTCTTCCAGCGTCAAGTGAAAGCCGGGGCGATCAAGCTCGGCATCGCGTACGTGGTAGACCCGCGCGGGATCGAGGCCAACGCTCCCCAGGCGCGAATAGAGAGCTTCGGCGGGGTGCTGACCAGGATGGTTCGCGGAGGTTTGGGGGTAAGCGCACGGAGTGGCGAAGGCGGCCAAAATCACCACCATGATCGTGAATATGGGCGTGAATATGGGCGCGAATATGAGCGCGAACTTTGCGGTTACCTCAGTCACTATGGCCGCTCCCTACCCATTGCTAGACTCGAATTCGGTGCCCACGCGATCCATTCTGACGCTCATCTGGCTCTCCGCTTTTTGCAATGCGGCGTCTGCGGAAACGTTGCACTTGAAAAACGGTCGCACGATCTGGGCCGAGCACGTACACGAAAACGGCTCCCGCATCGAATACGAAGTCGGCGAAAATTTTTTTGCCATACCTAAATCTCTGGTGGAGCGCATCGACAGCGGCGGAACTCCTCCCGAGTATTCCACGGCCAGCGGGGGTGGGAAGTCAAATGACATTCCGGCGCCGAGCGCGGAGTTGCGCATCGCCAACGATATATATTCCCTCGTTCTGCACGAGAACAAAGTAGATAAGGATGCGCTGGCGAAGCTGGAAATTGAAAGCACGCCCGACAACGCCGCCGCCGGATATTTCCTTGCTGGACGCCATGAACTGGAACAAGGCAACACGCCCCTGGCCCGTAGTTATTTCGAAAAGGCTCTGCACATGCGTCCCGACAATCCGATCTTGCTGGAGCATTACGTAGTGGTACTGCTCAAGATTGGAGCAGCCCAGGAAGCTTTGCCGTTAGCTCAGCGTGCCGTACGCCTCGCACCGGACTCGGCTGATACTTACGCAGTTTTGGGAGCTGCTCAGTATGCTACTGATCACACCAAGGAAGCGATTCAGTCCTGGAAGCATTCTCTCTCTCTCAAATACGATCCAAATATAGAACGCATGCTGGCGAAGGCTCAGCGCGATGCAGCAACGGAAGAAAGTTTTTCAGAAAACCAGAGCGCCCACTTCACTCTGCGTTATGAAGGCAGGCAGACTCCCGACAATCTGCGCCGCGCAATCCTTACAACGCTGGAATCTCAATACGACGAACTGGCGCAGACTTTGGGCACACCTCCACGCGACACCATCACCGTAATCCTTTATACGAATCAAGCGTTTTTCGATGTGACGCAAGCACCCTCGTGGACTGGAGCCATCAACGATGGCAAGCTGCGTATTCCCGTGAGTGGGCTGGATACGATGACGTCGGATCTCGCACGCATCCTGAAACATGAGCTGGCGCACTCGTTCATTACGTACATTTCTCGCGGACGTTGCCCACAGTGGCTGCACGAAGGCATCGCGCAAATGATGGAAGGGCGGAACCTCAGCGGTCGAGGTTCCCGTCTGGCACAGCTCTTCCAAGCCGAGCATGCTCTGCCGTTCAATGCGCTGGAAGGTGGATTCATGAACTTATCTTCCTCGCAGGCCATGCAGGCTTATGATGAGTCGTTGGCAGCTGTGGAATACATCCAGGAAACTTACGGCATGAGCGACTTACAAAGAATTCTGCAGCGCATCGGCGAAGGTAGCTCCGCAGAAGCGGCGCTACGGACTACCGTTCATTCGGGATACCGTGAGTTGGGAACTGAAGTAGGTAAATTTCTGGCTGGGAAATACGGAACCTCCTAGAGCGTGTTTCATAAATGCGAAAATCTTCACTTTGTCATTCTGGGCGTAGCGAAGAATCCCTCTAAGCCCGACAATTTCGACGCCAATAGGGATTCTTCGCTGCGCTCAAAATGACAAATCACATTTATGAAAACAAGCTAGAAACTTTTTCGGGCGCTCGACATCTTTTGTAGCGATATCATGATTTTTTCAGACAGCCCTCCCAATATCGAAGAACACGTATTCAGGCAGCCGGAGCCGCCGGAAACACCATCCATTCCCGGCGCAGAGATTGGCGCCGCTTACTCAGGTGAGCGGATGGGCGGGGACTTTTACGATTTCTTGATGGTCAACGGACGGCTTCTATTCCTGATGCTGGATGTTTCCGGAGGGCGTGACCGGGCGCAGGAGATTGCGGCTGTCGTGCAAGATACGTTTCGCGGACAAATACCGCAACTTTTTGGATCGCGGGATCTCAATGAAGCTACCGCGATCGTTGAACTGTCTTTGCATCTGAACCGGACCGTGATCGAGGCGGTCGAGGGTGTTTGCTCCTCCTCCGCTTTTATTGGCTGCTACAACCCTGAGTTGGGAACCGTGTGCTATAGCAATGCTGGCCACGTACCGGGCTTGGTTCGCGACAGCACTGGGATCACGCAACTCCCGGCGACGGGTCTGCCCTTCGGCCTGTTCTCCCACGCCACCCACGACGCGCCCATGACGGTCCTGGAGCCCGGCGCAGCTTTGCTGGTAGTCTCGCGAGGCGTGATTGAAGGCCGTTGCCAAGGCAACGAGTTTGGGATTGAAGGCGTGCAGGCTACATTCCAGAATACGACTGCGCCGAGCGCACAGCGGATCTGCGTCGCTATCTTGGATGGCGTCGAGCGATTTATGTGCCAGCCGCCCACGCACAATGACGTAACGGCACTGGCGCTAGTTCGTAACAAGTAATCTGCAATCAATGAAACTGGTTGAGATCAGAGATAGCGCGCGCCGATGTTACAATGGAAGGGTTTTGTACCCGTGGCGGCGTAGCTCAGGTGGCTAGAGCGAGGGTCTCATAATCCCTAGGTCGTTGGTTCGAGTCCAATCGCCGCCACCAGAACTAAACAGCCTTCTTTTCAGCGAGTTGCGACGAGTCGTTTCCCGCGAAATACGCTCACTTCACCCGGAAACGCAAGAACACCAGCCCTCCCACCGGATGAGCTCCGTAGGTTGACCGAAGAGCGTCCAGTACGCCATACCACGTCACTTGGCCGCCAATTGCCTTGGAAAGATGCGGAATGTGTCCAATTTCGCGGTCGTATCCCGCCGTATAGGCCTGCACTCGAGCAAAATAGCGCTCGCTGAAGCCCGGCGGTGGAAGCTTCTCCCCCAGCAACAGCTGGTTGGTGTGATCGACGTTCTCAATGCGCGTCCAGGCGTTGTTCCTGCTCAAAAACTTCAATGTGGATTCCATCAGAAACCCATTGCCAACGTGCCGTCCAGCAAGCTCTTGATTGCGTCCCCAAAGCAGCATCGATGCCCAATTACCGTCGTGAATTGGTCGATTGTAGGACACAGACGCTGTCATACGCCGGGTGTCCTTGTCGGGCACCTGCTGCCCTTCAGGACTATGCAACAGGGCAAAAGAATACTGCAGGCTCCAATTCTGGTTGGGATTGACCGACACCCGAGTCGCCCAAGAATCAGTTTTACCAGGCGGCGCTAAACCGACAGCAACGGTGGCTTGGACATCAATTCTGGGTGATTCGGTAGTCGGCAGAGCCGCTTGGTGGCCGCATCGCAGCACTGATGCCCTGCGGTCTCCCGCGAAGGACCTGGTGGGGCGTGTTCAGGGCAGCCTCCCCAAGATGCAGCCAACGCGGGCGCAGGACAGGCAGGGCTAACCGGTCGGCAAAAGCCAGCACTGCAATCAGCCAGCAAAGCCCGACAGCTGTTGGAACACGAAGACGCACTGATGAAGACGCCAGTGTAACTTATGATGCACCAGATTCGCTGGAGTGGCGGGAGAAAAGAGAAAAATCACCTGGGAGTCAGAATCGAGGCTGCATCCGCTTCGCTTGGCTCACCTGAGCAGCCTGTATCCGTCTAAACAGCTGCGTACTAACAGGTTACTTCAGGAGTGATCCTCGGCTTCCTTGACGACGGAAATATGCATCCAACCAGCTATAATGAAGCAGCTCACGCCGGAAAATTCCTCTTCTCGAGATTGGACGTATATGTCGACTAGATCCAAGTTAGTGGTTCTCTCGTGCTCGCTGGTATTGGTTGTGATCGTGGCTTTGGGCGAACTGGGCGTGCACGCCTCCAGTGGCGACGGTCCATACCCGCAGCTGCAGGTCTACAGCGAAGTTCTCTCCAAGGTGGACCGCGAATATGTGGATGCGCCCAACATTCCGCAGGTGACCGCGGGTGCGTTGCACGGACTGCTGGAAGCGCTGGATTCCAACTCCAGCTACATGAGCCCTTCCGAATACAAAGCGTTCAAGTCCCGCGGAACTCAGGCAAGCGCCGATATTGGCGCAGCGGTTTCCAAACGCTTCGGCTATGCGGCGGTGATTTCGATTCTTCCAGGTGGACCCTCCGAAAAGGCTGGAGTACAGAACTACGACATTATTGAGGCCATTGAAGGCAAGAGCACGCACGAAATGTCTCTGGCGGAGATTCAGAGCATGTTAGCCGGGCAGAAAGGCTCGAACGTCACGATCGCTGTGGTACGAGCGCGGAAGGCCGAACCGCAAAAGATTACCGTGACGCGCGATTTTGTAAACAACCCCGCGGCGACCAGCAAGATGGTGGAAGCGGGCATGGGCTACATCAAAGTTGATTGGTTCACCAAAGGTAAGAGCGCTGAGGTCGCGGCATTGGTGCGCTCGCTGCAGAAAGCGGGAGCGAACAAGCTGATTCTCGACCTGCGCAACAGCGCGGACGGCGATCCCGCGGAGGGCGTAGCGACCGCGAACCTCTTCCTGGAGCACGGCGCCATCACCTATTTGCAAGGACAGAAATATCCGAAAGAAACGTTTAATGCCGATCCGCAAAAAGCGATCACCAAGCTTCCGGTTGTGGTGCTGGTCAACCGCGGTACTGCTGGCCCCGCTGAAATCGTGGCCTCATCAATTCTGGAGAACGCACGCGGTGACGTTTTGGGCGATAAGACGTTCGGCGCGGGTTCGATACAAAAATTGATTCCGATGCGCGATGATTCCGCTCTAAATTTGACGATTGCAAAATATTACTCGCCCAGCGGCAAAGCGATCCAAGATTCGGCTGTGACACCAAATATTCTTGTGGCGGATGAAGACGAAAACGCAGCGCTTCCCGACGAAGACGAGAACGCCGCAGCACCGGACCAAGAACCCAAGAAAGCTCCGGTTCCGCAAGATGAGCAACTGCGTCGCGCCATCGAAGTCCTCAAGAACCGCGAATCGAAAGCGTAGAAGCAGTTGCCAAGGTTGGTTGCGGGTTCGAACCGGAGACAACTCGCCCTCCCTCAATGGGCTAAAGCCCGGTTTTACGTACCTCAAACGGCACGACTGAAGTCGTGCCCTACCCGGTCGCTGACAGCTGGCAACTGTTATTCTGCTTCCATCCATGAAATCTCTTTACGAACATCTGCCTACGGTGAATATTGCTGGCAGGCAATTGGTCGGGCGCGTCGTATTTGCGCTACTGGTTCTGCTCGCCATTGTTGTTGGTAGTGCCGCCGGGAGTTTGCTTGTATATTCCACTGGCTTGCCTCAAGTGGAGGAACTGGAGCACTTCCGCCCTAGCTCGGTGACGCAGCTTTACGATGACCAGAACCGGGTGATCGGTTCGTTTGCGCTGCAGCGCCGGGTGATCGCAAAATACGAGGACTACCC
>JANXUC010000133.1 GCA_025352065.1 Acidobacteriaceae bacterium
AAAACAATCTTGCGTATCGGCGACTTAGCCAAACAGCCGCATCAGTCCTCGTGCGGGAAGGTCGGCAACTAGAAACTTGGTGCGCTGCAACTTAACCGCGAGGGCAACCGCCTCCGCAGCGAGGTACCCGCTCCGCACCGCCCCTTCCATCGTTGCGGGCCAGCCGGTCGCGGTCCAATCTCCAGCCAGAAACACTCGCGGTGAAGCCGTTGCCTGTTTCGGGCGATACTGATCGACCCCAGGCACAGGCGAAAACGTAGCGTAAATTTCCTTAATCACCGTCGACTTCAGCAGTTTCGCCTCACACGCCAGTGGGAAGAATTCTCGTAGCTCGCGTAAGGCGAGTTCGACAATGTCATTCTTCGAAGTATGCACCAACGACTTGGCGGCGCTAACCACAAGCTCTACATAGCTGCCTGCGCCGTTTTCAGTACCCCCGCGCACGGCCGACTGTATGCGCGATTTGTGAAACATCCACTGAATCGTTCGATCCAGCAACACCGCATGATCCAAATCGGTGATCTGTCGGTCGAACCAAAGATGTATTCCGGCAATCGGCGAGGTCTCAAAGCTCTCTGCAATTGCACTCCAGCCTTCCCTATCCAACCCCTGCGGCATCAGTTTCGCAACCACATCAAACGGCGCCGCGAGTACGACGCTGTCACAAGCGGTCTCGCCTTGGGCCGTGCAAACGCGAACTCCCGCTTCATTCACGGAAAAACTCTCCACGGAAGCTCGCAAGAAGACTTCCCCGCCACGCGCTCGAATGTAGTCCGCACCAGCCGCGTAAAGGTCGCTCAATGGAATCGCGGGAATCCCCATCCGCCCAGCTTCGGCCGACTTCATGAACGACTCGCGAATGACCTGCCCGGCATAGAACACGGAAACGCGATCAAGATCCTCATTCAGCGCGCTGATCAGGATCGGCTTCCAGAAACGCTCCAGCGCTGCCGGAGTCGGATGGTAGCGCTGCACCCAAGCCTGAAACGTCTGACCTTCATCCGCGGGAACCCCAGCCAACAATGCGGCCAGCGTGCGCGCAATACTGAATTTGTCCTTCACCTCAAGGCATGCAGCTCCAAGAAACGAAGGCCCCGTGTGCAACGGTGCAGGCAAGAACGACGGATGAATCCTCGAAGCCCTTCCACCCGGCTCCAGAAAAATCAGTTCGCTGTACCAGCGAATTTTGTCTTCAACTCCCGTACGCCGGTAGAGATCGATCAAGCTTGTGCAGCAGCCCAGCAGAACATGCTGACAGTTATCGACCACCTCCCCCGTACCCGGATGTTGATAGGAAGAAGCTCTGCCGCCAAGGTAGGGACGCTTCTCAAACAACGAAATGCGGCACCCGGCGTCGGCCAGCGCGCACCCTGCAGCAAGGCCAGCCAGGCCACCGCCAACGATGGCGACATGCGAAGATCTTTTTTCGGAGGATTCTGCTGCGGGAGAAACCATCACGTGAGCCGGCGCAGCATGCCTTTGCTCAGGATAACCAGCTTTTCGAACGTGGTCAGGCGAACCTTTCCGGTGAAAACATCGTAGTTGCCACGTGCAATCTTATCGAGCAAGCTACGGTAGACGGTGACCAAAGTCCACAACGCTGGCTGACTGTCTTCGTCAATCAACGGAAGCAGATCTTCCGCTGCGCAGTAAAACTTGCGAGCACGTTCCGCTTCCATCTCCAGCAAAGGACGAAACCGCGCCAAGCCAGCTTCGCTCTTCATGTCGCCCGTCCGAAAATCAATCGGAAGCAAATTAAACTTGGCTAGGTCTTCCCCGGGCAAGTACACGCGCCCCATGGCAGCATCTTCTTTGACATCGCGGATGATATTCGTCAACTGGAACGCGATTCCTACACGCTCGGCTAGTGCTTCGGCCCGCGGATCGCGATACCCAAAAATTCGAATGCAGACCAGGCCCACAACCGAAGCCACGCGATAACAATAAAGATAAAGGTCGTCGAACTTCCGGTAGTGAATATTGATGGCTTCCGGATTGAAGCTCGGAGTCTTGCCCGTTTCCATCTGCTCCTGCAAATCCATCTCAGTGCCAAAAGCCAGATGATCAAGCAGTTCCACGGGAATTTTATAACGACGTTGCGTATCGGCTAGCGCCAGAAGAACGGGATCGTCCGTACCAACTCCAGACGCCGCGCGGTGAAAGCTCACCACCCAGGCGGCCAGCTTTATTCGCCGCTCCATCAACGGAAGACCGGGGTCGTCCGTGATATCGTCGCACCGCCGCATGAAGGCATAGACCGCCGAAATCGCTTCCCGCTTCGTCTTCGGCAACACGAGAAAGCCATAATAGAAATTCTTGGCGTTGGTACGAGCAATTCCCTTGCAGACGGAATAGGCGACCGCCAACTGCGATTTCGTCGGAGAGAATAGGGGAGCCTGCTGCACGGCGCTGCTCATATTAGCCTGCTCCATGCCGCGCGAGCAACGAGTTTAAGCTTGCGGCTCTTCGAAAGTGCCGGACGACGGCTCAGAACGTCGTACCCCTGCTCTTCGATGGCATTGAGCATTTCCAGCCCGCCGCGACTAAATAAATCCAGATCGCGAGAAAGACTGCGGTCCACCTGCGCAATTAACGGCAGCCCCTGCTGAAACCACTCCCGCGCCCGCGCAGCTTCAAAACGCATCAGCTCGCGGAATTCAGAAGTAAATCGCGACTCAGAAATAGTGGGCTCGTCCACTCCGAACCGACGCAAATCTTCCAGCGGCAGATACATCCGCCCACGCAAGTAGTCACTCGCAACATCCTGCCAAAAATTCGCCAACTGCAACGCCGTGCAAGTGAAGTCAGAAAGCCGCTGCCGTTCGCCATCGCGATAGCCGCAAAGATACAGCACTAGATGCCCCACTGGATTCGCGGAGTACCGACAGTATCCAAGCAAGTCCTGAAACGTCTCGTAACGTGCGACAGTTTGATCCTGCCGGAACGCGCGCAGCAAATCCGAAAACTCATGCTTTGGAATATCAAACTCGCGCACAGTCCCGGCCAGCGCTACGAATACAGGATGATGCGCCCCGCCGCAATAGCAACGGTCGAGTTCGCTCTCCCACTGATCGAATAACGCTAGCGAAGCTTCCGGATCGCCCACTTCATCGCCGAGATCGTCCGAAATTCGACAGTAAGCGTAAACGTTAAAGAAATGTTGTCGCAAATGTTTCGGCAGAAACATCGTCGCCACAGAAAAGTTTTCGTAGTGCGACCGCGCCAGTTTGCGGCAATATTCCTGTGCTTCCTCCAGCGAAGGACGCTGTTGCGGAAACGCGTAGCTCGCCGGAAGCACGCTCCAGCCGCGTTGCGCAGCGCTCGAAGCCAAGTCCGGCTCCAAAAAAGCAACAGTCCCGGCTTGAGTGGATGCAATGGGCATGGGAAGAATTATCTTTTTCACGCCAAAATTCCGAAACTAGCTGCCCGGAATAATCGCCGTCTTGATGTCGCCATTCCGATGCAGCATCTGGTGGCGCAACACTTCATTCAACCGAGACAATGGCTCTTCGCCGGTAATGTACTCCGTCGGACGTACTTTCCGTGCCGCGATCAGCGCAAATGCCAGCCTCACCGACTCCGGCGTATGGTGGAACGAAGCCTTCAGCGTAATTTCCGAATAGTGCAGCAAATTCGTATCGATCTCAACTTTTGTCCCCGCCGCGCAGCCGCCAAAGAAGTTCACTGTGCCGCCCTTGCGCACCATGTCGACGGCCCACTGCCACGCCTCGGGCCGCCCAACGGCTTCGATCACAACATCTACGCCACGGCGTCCGCGGCTCAGCAAACGCACAGCCTCCACAGGACTCGGAACCTTGCCCAATTGCACCACATCATCCGCGCCCATTTGCTGCGCGCCAGAAACCTGCGCGTCACGCTTTACCACCGAAATAACATTGCAGCCCATCGCCTTCGCCACTTGGATAAACATCAATCCAATCGGTCCAGCTCCCAGCACCGCAACAGAATCTCCCGCCTCCACGCCCGTCTCCTGTAAACCGCGCAGCACGCAAGCCAAAGGCTCCGTCATCGCAGCTTCCTGCAGGCTCACATCGGCTGGAATTTCCAGCATGTTTTTTTCAACAATCCGCCGCGGCACGCGAATATATTCCGCATATGCGCCATTGTTAAAGAGCAGGTCTTCGCACAAATTCTCTTGATGCTTGGAGCAGTAGAAGCACGCCCCGCACGGAGCGGAATTCAAGGCCACCACGCGCATCCCCGGCTTGAACCCACGTACGCCGGGACCAACCTTTTCAATCACTCCCGCCAATTCATGCCCAAACAACGCCGGAGGCGCAATCATCCGCGCATGGTAGCCACGGCGGTATACCTTCAAATCCGTCCCGCAGGTCAGCGCCACCTGCACCTTAATCAGGACTTCGCCCTCCGCCAAATCCGGCACCGGGACGCGCTCAATCTTCACGTCCTCCTTGCCATGGAGAACGGCCGCCGTCATCGTCTTGCTAGCACTCAACATCGTTCCCAACTCGATCCTCTTGCTCTAATCCGTTTCTTAGTCGATCCCCGGCTGAATCACAATCTTCATCGAATCCGGCTGCGGACGCGCCGCAAATTCCAATGCTTCCACACTCTTCGACAGCGGAAACCGATGCGTCACCAACCGCTCCAAATTCATCTTCTTCCCAAACACAAACTTCAAAGACTCGTCCTGTAAGTCCACCGAAGCGCTATACGATCCCAACAGCGTCTTCTCATCCACACATACCGACGCCGGATCGATCATTGCTTCCCCGCGCGCCGTTTGCGCAAAAAATAATACTCGCCCACCCGGCCTCGCCGCATCCATCGCAGTCCGAATCAGCCCGTTACCGCCAACCGCCAAAATCACGGCATCCGCCCCGCGCCCTTCCGTCATCTGGCGCATGTGGCTCACCACATCCACGGTCGAGGCGTCCAAGCCACCAGCCAATCCGTACCCTACTGCTATTGTATGCCTCTCAGGATAAAGGTCGGAAGTTACTACCGTTGCCCCTGCCCCTTTGGCCAAAACGCCCAAAATAATGCCAATTGGACCCTGTCCCATCACCAGCACGGTCTCCCCGGGCTGCAGCCGCAGAGTCGCTACTCCTTTGATGCAGGTATTCGCCGGTTCGACGAAACAAGCTTGCTCGAAAGAAACGCCGTCCGGAATCTTGGCGACGCCCCGCCGAACAATCCAATCCATCACGCGGACATACTCCGCAAACCCGCCGCCGCTAGGCTCGAACCCAGCCGTGCAGCCAACTTTCTTGTAGACCTCGCACTGCGCAAACGTCTTGTGCTGGCAGTAGTAACAACTGCCGCACGGGATGTGGTGAAACGCAATCACGCGATCCCCAGCCTGAAATTGCGTTTCCCCTTCGCCGACCGCCACCACCGTTCCCGAAGTCTCATGCCCAAAAACACGTGGCGCGGAGTGCGATCCCGTGTGAATCTTCTTCAAGTCGGTACCGCAGATTCCACAAGTATGCACCCGCACCAGCAACTCGCCTGGTCCGATATCAGGGACCGCAATCGTCTCTAGACGAACGTCGTTGATGCCGCGATAAACCGCAGCCCGCATGGTCGCGGGAATCACTCCGGTCCTGACGTTCGCCGTAGCTTGCTCCAAAACCGTCATATGGCTTCCATTTGCATCTTGTCATTCCGAGCGCAGCGAGGAATCCCTTTCTTACCTGCACTCCTGCCACGATAGGGATTCCTCGCTGCGCTCAGAATGACAAACTCACATCTCGTGCCCAGATGCCTGTAACTCCTCGATCATTACCCGAAGTTGCACCGACAAATTCTTCGCCGCCATTGAACTGTTCTTTGCCGTCCGCGCCACGCGCCCCCAAACCCAAGGCTGCCAAGCAATCCCAGCTATGAATCTACCTTCGTGCAACTCGCCCTGCGCGTCCACGCTGCCTTCAACCACCGGTATCTCAAAATCCAATTCGTCCGAAATCGCCTTCACTGCCGCAAATGACATCCCGCAAGCCTGTGCGCCCTTAGCCACCGCCGCCGCTTCCATATCCACGGCAACCGCCTGATATTTCTCAGCCAGAACCCGCTTCTGCCCCGGACTCGCAATCGTCGCAGCGCTCACAAGCGTACCTGCCCCCGTTCCGGTCTCCGCACTACTGCCATCTCCGGAATCAATCACCTTCGCGGGAATCGCCACATCTCCGGCATGCAAATCCGAAATCAAAGCTCCGGCAAACCCAGCCGAAATCACAACCTCCGGCGCGTACAGCGCAAACACTGCCTGACAAGCTCGACGCGCCGCAACCGGCCCAATCCCTCCGCAAACGGCGACAGCATCTCCATCCTCGAAGAACTTAAACTCGCGGCCCTCATGAGAACGCCGCACAACCTTCCAACTCACAATCAGAGGCCGGATCTCGCGTTCCATAGCCGCAACAATCGCGATTCTAACCTCCGACATAATCAACTCTTGATCTCGCCCACACCAAAATCGCAAAGGGTGCCCCATCCTTTTTCCGCGCTCTTTGCGAAAAAAGGTGGGGAGCCGAAATCTCGACCCAACGCCGTTCAAGAGCCGCCAAGCTACGCATACCCATTCGCCTGAAACCACTGCACCGCACGCTCCAGCGCATTCTTCACCGGAACAATCTTCCATTCCAACTCCCGCTCCGCCTTCGCCGACGAGACCCACATCTTCTTCTTGCCCATACGAACCGCATCAATCGTCGCCCGAGGCTCGCGACCAAGCAGCCGACCCGTCACCAGCTCATCCACCACACCGGCAGCCAGAGCAAAAAAATACGGCAATCGAATCGTCGGAGACGGCAATCCCGTCAGCACGCCAAGTTGATCCAGAATCTGTTTCAAACTAAGATTCTCACCGCCCAAAATGTACCGCTCGCCGCTACGCCCTTTTTCGAACGCCGCGACATGCCCTCGCGCGCATTCCGTCGCATCCACCAAATTCAGCCCCGTATCCACATAGGCTGGAAACTTCTTTTTCAGGAAGTCCACAAGGATCCGGCCCGACGGCGTGGGCTTAATATCTCTCCCCCCTACCGGCGTCGTAGGATTCACAACCACAACATCCTGACCGTCCTTCGCCGCTTCAAACGCCACCTGCTCCGACAGGAACTTCGACCGCTTATAGTGGCCAATCATGCTCTCCAGCGACACCGGCGTGTTCTCATCTACAACTTCGCCGTCCGCTCTAAATCCCATCGTCGCCACGCTCGACGTATGCACAACCCGCCGAACTCCCTGCTCTCGTGCCACCCGCAACAACGACCGCGTGCCCTCTACATTTGCCTGATACATGCCATCCGGATCCGGAATCCACAACCGATAATCCGCCGCTACGTGAAACAGCGCTTCGCATCCACCTAACGCCGAAGAATACGACTCCGGCTGCAGTAAGTCGCCGGTTACACGCTCTCCAGCAACACCCTCTAGATTCCGAAGGTCACTACTAGCCCGTACCAGCAAGCGCAAATCCGCTCCCTGCGACGCCAGGACGCGCGCCACATGACTACCTAAGAACCCAGTCGCACCTGTGACAAAAACTCTCAATCGCGTGCCACACGTCTGCGTTTGGAAAGAAAGCCCCGAGCTCCGAATTTCTCCGTGATCTCTGTGCTCTCTGTGGTTAAAAGGTTTTCGCGGTTACCCATGTCCCTTGAAATTCCCCGTCCGCTCCTGCTCCGCCGCCATTGCTTTCTCGTAGGTCGTCAGCGCCAGCAACGGAAAATACTCTCGATACATGTGGTACTTCAGATAAAACACACGCGGAAACCCTGTGCCCGTAAACTCCGCCTCATCCCACGACCCATCGGTTCTCTGCGTGCGCAGCAAGTAAGCCACGCCACGCGCCACAGAATCACTCCGCGTATCCCCGACGGCCAACAACCCCAACACTGCCCAGGCCGTCTGCGAAGGCGTACTCGGACCGATCCCCTTCGTCGTCGGATCGTCGTACGATCCGCAAGTCTCGCCCCAGCCACCATCCGAATTCTGCATCGAGCGCAACCACTCCGCACCCGACTGCATGGAAGGATCAATGTGCTCTACGCCCATCGCTTCCATACCACGCAGCACCAGCATTGTTCCGTAAATGTAATTCACGCCCCACCGACCAAACCACGATCCGTCGGCCTCCTGCTCTTTGCGTAGGAACTGCAACCCCCGCTTCACCGCAGGATGTGTCCTGTCATACCCGAATGCCGCCAGCATTTCCAAAATGCGCCCGGTTATGTCGACGGTCGCCGGATCGAGCATGGCATTGTGATCTGCGAATGGCACGTACTGGAACACCATGCGGTCGTTGTCTTTGTCGAACGACGCCCACCCGCCATTCCGGCATTGCATGGAAAAAATCCAGTCAATCGCCCGCTGCACCGACTCGCGTTGATACCTTCCGTTGGGATGCTCCACGCGACTTAGCCCAAGGCAAACCATCGCAGAATCATCCACATCTGGGTAAAACTCATTATTGAACTCGAAGTACCAGCCACCCGGCTGCCCCTTCGGATTCTTCACTTTCCAATCGCCCACATGCCGTACCTGCTTTTGCAGCAGCCAGTCCGCGCACTTGATCATGCGAGGATCGTTGTTCGCTACGCCACTCTCGCCTAACGCAAACAAAGCATAGGCCGTATCCCATACCGGAGAGATCGCAGGCTGCATCCGGAACGTATCGCCTTCCTCAATCCCCAGCTTCTCAAATTCGTCCATCGCTCGAATCATTTGCGGATCGTCCAGCGAGTACCCCAGGCAGCGCATGGCAATAATCGAGTTCATGATCGCCGGAAAAATCGCGCCTAGCCCGTCACTCATCTCAAAGCGCTCCAGCATCCACTTCTCCGCCTTGCGCAGCGCCAGGAAACGCAACGGCCTCACATGCACTCGCTCAAACAGGTGTGTAATGCGATCAAACACCAGGAAGAAGTTACGCCAGCCAAACATCTTCTTATCCCAATTCAGCCGCATGCGGGACTTGTCGCGACCGCCGACAAACAACTCCTGCACACCCATTTCTTCTGGAATCTTTTTAAAGGGCTTCTTGGCGTAGCAAATAGACAGCGGCACCAGAATCGCGCGCGACCACGACGAAATTTCGTAAATATTGAACCAGAACCAGTTAGGAAACAGCACAATCTCCGGTGGCACCGCTGGTCCGCCGTCGTAGTCGTACTGCCCAAAAAAGCAGAGATAGATCTTGGTGAAAGTATTGACTTCGCTGACGCCGCCAAGCTCAAGAATCTTCTTTCGAGCCTTCGCAAGAGCAGGATGATCAGCGGTGTATCCGGCTAACTTTAATCCAAAATAAGACTTCACCGACGCGCTGATATTCGACGGTCCGCCACGATAAATCGGCCAGCCACCGTCTTCGTTCTGCAGCTTCAGTATCCAGTTGGCAGCCTTCTGGAAGCGTTCCTGACTGCCCGTGCCGAGCAGCACGTGCAGCAGAATGTAGTCGGCTTCCAAAGTGCTATCGGCTTCCAGCTCACCGCACCAGTAGCCATCTTCATGCTGCTGAGAAAACAGCCACTTCTGGGAAGCCGCAGTTGCCTTCTCTACTCGGGCACTGAGGTCGTCAATCTTGCCAAAACGCAACTGCGGAGCCGAACTTCTCCACGAGGGGGATATTTCCATTTTGCTATTCACTCCTGAAGCGTCTACGCACAGAAAGCGCCCAAAAATCTTCTAACTCTACATAAGTAGACTTATCCTTGCGCTGGAATCGCGGGCGCACTTGCAATGGCCTCTACAATCTCCGGAGGCAGCCCGAAACGTACATTCTCCGGCATGACTTCCAGCTCTTCTACGTTGCCAAAGCCCTTCTCCGTCAGGTACTTAACAACTTCCTCAACCAGACACTCCGGCGCGGAGGCTCCGGCCGTCAAAGCAATGCGCTTCACGCCGCCCTCCAGCCATTCCGGACGAATATCTTTATAGCTGTCAATCAGATGCGAGGCAGTGCCCCAATTCCGCGACACTTCAACCAAGCGGTTCGAATTCGAGCTGTTATCCGATCCGACGACCAGAACCAGATCAGCCTCTGCAGCTACCTGCTTGACCGCAACTTGCCTGTTTTCAGTGGCATAGCAGATATCCTGTGCTGCCGGACCTTTAATGTTTGGAAACTTTATTTTCAGGGCCTCAATAATGCCCTTGGTCTCGTCGAGGCTCAGGGTCGTCTGCGTGAGGTAAGCCACGCGGTTGGGGTCCGGGACGCTCAGGAAGGGCACCTCCTCGGGCGTACCAACTACCTGCGTGACGTCGGGTGCCTCTCCCAGCGTGCCGACGACTTCGTCGTGGTCGCGGTGGCCGATCAGGATCAGCGAATAGCCTTCCTTGGCAAACTTGACGGCTTCGACGTGAACCTTGGTGACAAGAGGGCAGGTGGCGTCAATCACCCGCAGCTCGCGCAGCTTGCTGTCTTGGCGAACCTCTGGGGAGACGCCGTGAGCACTATAAATTACGCGCTCGCCGGCCGGGACTTCCTCGACGCTATCGACGAAAATGGCGCCTTTTTGCTGCAACTCCTCGACAACAAAGCGGTTATGGACGATTTCTTTGCGCACGTAGATCGGCGGCCCGAACTTCTCCAGCGCGATGCGCACGATGTCGATCGCGCGCACAACCCCGGCGCAAAATCCTCGGGGCTTCAGGAGGAGCAAAGTCTTTTGATCTGTTTGGTTTACGTTCGAGTCAACCACATCCGTCGCCTTCGCGTCGGATGATTTCAGAACGATCGTTCTGTTATCGGTCAGTAGGGTCAAAGGTTTCGCCTTTTTCTTCTGAAGTCTGAACCTGACTTTTGCAGGAATTCCGCTCCTGTTAGCCTACCGAAGCCGACTCGCTCAGTCAATGTAAACCACGGAAACGCAGTGGCTTAGCAGTAACTGGCGCATTTTCAACAGCTAGCGGGGCGACGGTATTCAGGCACTTTCCTGAATCATCTGCTCGGCGTTGCGGATGGAGGCTTCGGTCAGCTTCGCGCCGCTCAGCATGCGGGCAACTTCCTCGGTGCGTTCCTTCTTTTCGATGCGCCGGACGGAGGTTTTGGTGCGGCCCTGGGCGGACTTTTTCTCGATGAGGTAATGGTGGTCGGCGAAGGCGGCGATTTGGGGTAGGTGGGTGACGCAAAGGACTTGGGAGGACTTGGCTAGCGCTTTCAGCTTCTTCCCGACGGCGTCGGCGGCACGACCGCCGATTCCGGTGTCGATTTCGTCGAAGACGAGGGTGCGCTGGCCGCCAGATTTTTTGGCGTGCCCGTGATTCGCAGTGGCGGTTTCGATGGCTGACTTCAGCGCCAGCATCACGCGGGAGAGTTCTCCACCCGAGGCTGTCTGTTCCATGGGGCGCAGCGGCTCGCCGGGGTTGGCTGAGATCAGGTACGCGACTTCGTCGACTCCTCTGGTGGACCACGCCTTTTCTTCATCGGAGCTTTGGACGTCCACGTGGAAGGTCGCCTTCATAGCCAGCTCGTTGATGGCGGTCTCGACCAGCTTTTCGAGCTTTTTGGAGGCGTCCTTGCGCGTCTTGCTCAACGCACGGGCGGCTTGTAGATACGATTGCGCCGCCGTCGATTGCTTTTGGCGAAGGTCACGCAGGACTTCGTCTTTGTTTTCCATCTCAGAGATTTTGCGGCTAACTTCGGCGCCGAAAGCAATGACATCCTCCAACGGAGAGCCTGCTGACGATCCCGCCGCAGCGGCGTACTTGCGTTTGAGACGATCCAATGTTGCGAGACGATCTTCCACTTCGGCCAGGCGCTCGGGAGATGCTTGGATTGCGCCGGTGTAATCCCGAAGCGAGGCACCGACATCTTCAATGCTGATGCGCGCGGAATCGAGCGCAGCCAGGGCTTCCTGAAACTTCGGCGCATAGCGGGCAAGCTCTTCGACGTGCTTCGATGCTGATCGAAGAGTGGAGGAAGTTGAGGCCGTGCCTTCGTAAAGAAGATCGAAGGCGTTCATGCCCGCGTTGTAGATTTTTTCCGAGTTCGCGAGGACGCGTTTCCCGGCTTCGAGGCGTTCGTCTTCTCCGGGTAGCGGTCGAGCTTCGTCGATCTCGCGCTTCTGGAAACTCCAGAGATCGAGCAAACGCAAGCGGTCCTGCTCGTCTCGTTCCAGTTCAGCAATGCGATCAACGATGGATTTCCAGGCGGCATAGGCTTGGGCGACGGCTTCGGTCTTGCTGGAGGCGAAAGTGTCCAAGAGTTGCAAGCGGGTTGAGGCGTCGAACGAAAGCAGAGTTTCGTTCTGCGCGTGGATCGTGGCTAGGTACGGGGCTAGGCGCTTGAGCACAGCGACGGTGGCGGGCTGATTGTTGATGAAAATTCTTCCTTTGCCGCCTGTCGCGACTTCGCGGCGGAGAATCAGCGTCTCGTGATCTTCGTCGAGACCGTTTTCAGACAGCACCTGCCCAATTTTCTTGGCTGCTCCGGCCTCGGGCTCCCAAACAGCGCTAACGACGGCCTTTTCCGCGCCGGCTCGGATGATGTCGGAGGATGCACGCTCGCCGAGAAGAAGAGCCAGCGCGTCGATGAGGATCGACTTCCCCGCCCCGGTTTCACCGGTGAGCAGGTTCAGGCCGGGAGCAAACTCCACCGCCACGTTGTCGATAACCGCGTAATTTTCGAGGCGTAGTTCGAGGAGCATGGGTTACCTGAAACTTTGGAGAGATGGCCGAAGGATACCATGCGCTGCCGTTGACGGAGCAAGCTCCGTCGCCACACGAGCGAAGCTACATCTAGGCAATGGGGGCATGCAGCTACAGGCGCATCAGAGCTTACTGATAACTTGCCTCGCCGTCTTCAAACTTCATTGTCAACTTCCCGCCTTCGAAAACGAACGATCGAACAACCTTGCCCCCATTGTGGAGTGCGAAACGAAGGTAAGTCCCCCAGAAATTTGTTCCATACCCAAAGTTGTCTAGAACCCATATTTCGTCAACGCCGGCAAGATCGGGAAATGATGCTCGTCGATCTTCGATCTCCCCCAGAATAACCTTCGGATCAAGAATCATGTGCTGCCGCTCAAGCAGAAGGATATGCTTGTCAGCCATCGTGCTCACCAACTTCGGCAGTTTGTCTCTCAGGGCTTTCTCGATCACTTCGCAAAGGCTATTGCTGATCTGTTGCCTCCGCACGTGCAAGCTCCCGCGCTTGGCGATCAAACCACTTTGTAGCGGTATCATTTCGACATTCAAAAGAAGTTCGAACGAAGGCCTACCTGGAATCCCGGTAATTGAGCAAGCATGTTGCGAGGGCCCATCGGGAAGAACGAGGCGATTCAATTTAATCCATTGATGAACTGATCGGACGCTGAGGTTCACACACTGGTTCATCCCCTTACCGTATTCGCCGATACGGCCTCCGTGCTGCTCTATAATCCGCTTAGGTACTCATCTACAAACATGGCATTCCCCTATTTGCTCTGCACCTTTGTGGGCGGCGAAATTCTGGACATGATTTCGCAGAGCGGCGCGGTCGCTAAGGCCGTTCTGCTGATTCTGCTCGCGTTCAGCATTCTTTCCTGGGCCATCATTCTTTCCAAGTGGAGCCTGCTGCATAAGGCGCGCTTGCAGAGTGGACGGTTCCTGCGCGCGTTTCGCAAAGCGCAGCGGCTCGGAGATATGCAGTCCGTGGCGGAGCAGTTTCGCCCCAGCCCACTGGTGGGCGTGTTCCAAAGCGGGTACGACGAGTACAAGCGGCAGGCCGTCGGAGCTTCCGGAGCGGTACACAGTTCGGTTGCGATTCAGCGCGCGATGCAGATTGCGGCATCGGAGGAGTTGACGCGTTTTGAGCGGAGCTTACCCTGGCTGGCGATTACAGCTGCGGTGTCTCCTTTTGTGGGACTGTTTGGAACCGTGTGGGGCATTATTGACGCATTCCATGGTCTTGGAACGGCGGGAGCGGCTACGCTGCGGGCTGTCGCACCGGGCATTTCCGAAGCGCTGGTTACGACGGCGGCGGGGCTTGCGGCGGCTATTCCCGCAGTGATCGCTTATAACTTATTGACCCACTCGATTCGCGAATTTGCTGCGCGCGGAGACGACTTCGCGATGGAATTCCTGAATACAGTCGAGAGTGGCGCGAGCCTGCCGCCAACCTCGCCCGCGACCGGGGCGCACCGCTAATGGCCTTCACCAACAGCAACGGACGCACGCAGAGCGCGCTGGCGGATATCAACGTCACGCCGCTAGTGGACGTGGTGCTGGTGTTGCTGATTATCTTTATGGTGACAGCACCCGTTCTGCAATCGGGGATTGAAGTGAGCGTTCCGAAAACGCGTACCGTGAAAGAGATTACGGAAGAGCGGCTGGTGATTTCGATCGACAAGCAGCAACGAGTTTTTCTGGGCAATGACGCCATCAATATTAATGAGATTGGCGCCAAGCTGCGGCAGAAGGTGCGCGACCCGCGCGGATATTCGGTGTTTGTGCGTGCCGACGAAAATGTTCCGTTTGGAGCATTCGCGACCGTGATGGATGCGGTGAAAGCGTCGGGCATTGCCAGCGTAAATATTGTTACGCAGCCTCTGACAGGGGAGTCCCATGGCGGCCAGCGCTGAAATTTTTTTCGAGCACGATCCGTGGAAGCGGCCTCTGCTCTTGTCGCTGGCAGTACATGCTGGGTTGGCGGGATTTCTGGTCGTTTATGCCATGTTTTTTCAGAGCGCGCGCGGACCGATGTGGGGCACGGGTGGCGGCGGTGACGCTATGAGCGCAACAATTGTGAGCTCGATTCCCTTACCTTCGAACGAGACTCCAAAAGAGAATGTTCTAGCCGTGGAATCGAAAGGCCTTTCGCAGTCGCAGCCTATAGCGCAGCAGCAGGAGCCGGATGCGATTCCGATCCCGGATAAAGATACGCACAAGATAACCAAGTCCGTTAACTCGATGGTGAAACCCCGGGAGCTTCCTCCGCAACCAAGTAACCAGGTGCCGTTTGGAGAAGGCGGCCCGGTGAGTGGGCCGTTTTCGACGTTTAGCGCTGTCGGTGGGCAAGGGGCTTTTGCCTTTAGCGGCGGTAGCGGAGATTTCGGCAGTCGCTATGCCTGGTACGTGAAAGTTGTGCAACAAAAGGTTTCTGAGAATTGGCTGAAGTACGAGGTTGATCCTGCAGTGAGCAACGGTCGCCGCGTTTACGTCGGGTTTGAGATCCTGCGCGATGGCACGCCAAAGAACGTACAAGTTGAGCAATCGAGCGGCGTTCCGTCTTTGGATGTTTCCGCGGTTCGCGCTTTGCAGCGCATCGACACCTTCGGTCCGCTGCCACCGGAATATGCTGGCAACAAAGTCTCGGTCGAGTTTTGGTTTGATTGGAAGAAATAAACGATGAAGAATGCATACAAGTATTCGCTGACGCTGGCCGCATTCATATTTCTGGCGAGTGTGGTTTCTTATTCGCAAGAAGACTGGATTCGCACGGGCACCGGACTTGGCGTCGAGAAAGTTCGCCTGGCGGCGGCGGATTTCAAGCCGTCTTCCGCCGACCCTCGTAACACGGCGCTGCTCAAGGCTTTCAACGACACGCTGTGGAATGACCTCAACAATGCGGGCATCTTCGATATGGTGTCGAAGAGTTTCTATCCGCTGAGCTCGCCTGCTGTGCCGGCTGAAGTGAAGTTCGCGGAGTGGAACGCGCCTCCGCCGAGCGCTTCGATGCTGGCGTTTGGAAGTCTCGGCGTGACAGTGGACAGTATGACTGTGCAAGGCTGGCTTGACGATGTAAAGAATCCACAATCCGCGCAGGTGCTGGCGAAGCAATATCAGGACAAACCGACCACCGACAACGCTCGCATCATCGCCCACAAATTTGCCGATGAAATCATTTTTCGTCTCGGCGGCGGCATCCAGGGAATTGCGGAAAGCAAAATCGTTTTCATCAGCTCGCGCAGCGGCCACAAAGAAGTTTGGATGATGGACTACGACGGCGCGAACCAGACGCCGGTTTCCAAGCAGGGTTCGATTTCTCTTTCGCCGCGCATTTCGCCCGATAGCAGCCGCATTGCTTATAGTTCGGTTACCAGCGCTGGGGGATGGCAGCTGCAAATGTACTCGCTGGAACTCGGGCGCGCTGTCAGTTTTCCTCGCTTCAGCGGAACAAATGTTTCTCCAGCGTGGGCGCCCGATGGCAACCGCATTGCGTTTTCATCGTCGCAAAGCGGCGATCCGGAAATTTATGTTGCCGATAGCTCTGGACGAAATCTTAAACGTGTAACCACTTCTCCTGGCCCAGATGTGTCGCCGTGCTGGAATCCGAAGACCGGCGCACAAATCGCGTTTGTTAGCGGACGCAGCGGCTTGCCGCAGATTTTTACCATGGAAGCCGACGGCACCAACGCGCAGCGCATGACGGACCAGGGCTACTCGGTATCTCCGGCGTGGTCGCCGAACGGGCAGTTTCTGGCGTTCTCCTGGATGCGCAAGTACGGTCCCGGCGCTCCCGGCGCGCAGGATATTTACATCATGGACATCGTGAATAAGCAGTGGGTGCAGCTGACGCACGATGGCGGGCGCAATGATTTCCCTTCCTGGTCGCCGGATGGGAGACACATCGTGTTCCAATCTACGCGTTCAGGCAGTGAACAAGTTTGGACCATGCTGGCCGATGGCAGCATTCCAAAGCAGTTGACGACGAGTGGGGGCAACACACAGGCCAATTGGAGCTGGAAGTAGACTGGCTCCGTTATTGTAGTTATTCGACAATTAATTAATGCAGAAGAGTTTGAAGCTCTTCGGAGGCAACATGAATAAAGCTATGAAACAAGCACGCCGTCTGGTTGTCCCAATTGCAGTATTCGCCGCCGTTCTAATGCTGGGCGCTTGCGGCAAGAAGCCGGTGAAGACTGCGCCGCCACCGCCACCTTCTCCGCCAGCCGGACCGAGCGCTTCGCTGAGTGCGAACCCAAACTCGGTCGCTAAAGGCGAAGCGGCGACCTTAACCTGGGAGACGACGAATGCCACCGACGTCCAGATCGACGGCATTGGACCCGTGAATCCTACCGGATCGCGGCAAGTAACGCCGGCGGATTCCATCACTTATCGGCTGATCGCCAAGGGTGCGGGAGGTACGCAGGAAGCGACGGCTCGCGTAACGGTGACGGCTGCAACGCCTCCGCCTCCGGTGCAGACAGCTCCCTCGGCGACGGAAGAGCAGATGTTCAATCAGAGCATCAAAGACATTTCTTTCGGCTATGACAGCTATGCAATCAGCTCCGACCAGCAAGGCAATATTCAGGCCAGTGCGCAGTTCCTTGCACAGCATCCGGGAATCCATTTTTCCGTGGAGGGCCATTGCGACGAACGCGGGTCGACGGAATACAACCTGGCGTTGGGCGACAATCGCGCGAATTCCGTGAAGAATGCGCTGGTGCAGGCTGGGGTTGCGGCCGACCGTATTCGTACGATTAGTTACGGTAAAGAAAAGCCGTTCTGTTCCGAGCATACGGAAGATTGCTGGCAGCAGAATCGGCGTGGGCATTTTGTGTATCAGAAGTAAGGCGGTTGCGCCGTAGTTCGATTGTCATTCTGAGCATAGCGAAGAACCCAATCCTGGGAAGACTCTATGCAACGAAAAGGATTCCTCGCGCGCTCGGAATGACAAGCAGTTTTCTAGATTTCGATTGGAGGGCTTTACTCATGATGATGATGAACCGATGGATTGCAAGTTTCGCTCTCACAGCCGTGCTTCTGGCTCCCTCCGCCCCGCTCTGGGCTGTTAGCAAGGAAATCGTCCAGATCCAGACGCAGGTCCAGATGCTGCAGGAACAGATCACCAACATGCAGCACACCTTCGACGAGCGCATGGGCGTGATGCGAAATCTGGTCGAGCAGAATACCGACACCATGAACAAGCTCGCGACCTCCATCGACAAGCTGCAGACTACTATCCAGAAGCAACAGGCCGATAGCGGCACGCGAGGGGATCAGTTCTCCGGGCAGATTCAGTCGCTGAATGACAGCATTGATGAGTTGAAAGCTCGTCTAGGCAAGGTCTCCAAGCAATTAGAAGACTTGCAGGCTTCGCAGCAGACGCTGGCGGCGCAAACCGCGCAGTCGGCCCAAGCTGCTCAGGCGGTTCAGCAGCAACAACAGGCTCCGCCGCCGGATGTGCTCTACAACAACGGCCTGCGCGACTACAACGCCGGCAAGATGGATCTGGCGTCGCAGGAATTTCAGGACTACATGAAGTTTTATCCCAGCACCGACCTGGCTGGGAATGCCAGCTTCTATCTGGCGGAAATCGAGTTCAAAGGCGGAAACTACGCTCAGGCCGCGAAGGATTACGACAAGGTCATCGAGAACTTCCCAGCGGGCAACAAAGTTGCCGCCGCGCATTTGAAGAAGGGGTACGCATTTGCGGAGCTGGGTCAGAAAGATGCGGCCGCCGCCGAGCTGCAAACGTTGATTCAGCGTTTCCCGAGGGCTCCGGAAGCGACGCAAGCGAGGGAGAAGTTGCAGCAGTTGGGAGTGGCACCAGCGAGAAGGGCGAAGTAATGCAGAACCGCGCCAAGCGATTCTGCGCTCTCTCCCTTCTGGGATTGGCCGCTACCATTGCTTTCGGGAATCCCGCTGTTGCGGCGTCTGGCGGCTGCGTGATTGATCGCCGAGAACGAGCCGTACTGACTCCTGTCCTTCACAATATCGCGGCACGGTCGCGCTCGACAATAGTTATTGAAAGCAGAACAGACAGCTCGCACTTTGCAAAGGCATTCAGCCTGAATGAACTGATACTGCATGAGGCCGCCTCTGAACTCTCGCCACAAATGAAAGCCGCTCCCAGCGGGAGCGTAGTGATTTTGCCAAACCCCACGCCAGCCATTCCGCCGAAAGCGCAGCACGAACTCGAACAGGAGTACAGCGCCAAGCTGAATGTACCTTGCAATATTCCTGCTATGAGAAGCTTTTCAAAACATGTTTTGTTCGAGGCACCAACGCATGTAAGAGAGATGTTTTTGGTCACAGCACCCGGTAAAGGGTGGGAGCGGTTTCATAAATTCTTCGGGAAAGATGCCGAAAGAATTACAGTCTCCCGGGTGGCGTTCGACAGGGCAAACCACTATGCATTGGTTCACGTCAGCGCTGGTATTTCAGCAAACGGCGCAGGCGGAGAACTCTTCTTGCTCAGAAGAGAGACCGGAAAGTGGACCATAAAACGAACATTTCCAACGTGGACTACCTAGGATTGGCGCTCACAGGCGCGAGACCTCCCTACCGCAACTCCGCCATAGCCGCGGCCAACGCCTCTTTCGGCGGCCGCACTCGATCCTGTGGCAGCGTGGCCAGCGGGTCTTCCGTCATATTGAGCATGTCGATAAAACTGGGCTTCTCGGGATTCACGTAGAACACCCCGGTCAGTACTTCGCCTTTGTCGTGCGCTTCATTCAGACGGAACACGGCTTCGTGCTTTTTCGTAGGATCGTAGTCCTCTTCCAGCTTGCGCAGGCGCAGATGCGATCCGTCATGCATCTTCACATCGACTGCCGTTCCAGCATCGTAATCGACATCAATCTCTTCGAAGTGCGGGATGAAGCTAACTTCGTGCAGAGGCTCTTCGTGATCCTTCATGTACTTGTAGGACTTCGTCGATCCATCATGATCGTTGAACGTCACGCAGGGAGAAATGATATCCAGCATCACGGTCCCCTTGTGCGCGATGGCGGCTTTCAACATGGCGCTCAGCTGCCTCTTGTCTCCCGAGAACGACCGTCCGACAAACGTTGCGCCCAACTGCACGGCCAGCGCGCAGGTATCAATTGGAGGTAGCTCGTTGATGACGCCACTCTTCAATTTCGATCCCACATCAGCGGTGGCGGAGAATTGTCCCTTGGTCAATCCATACACGCCGTTGTCTTCAATTATGTAAATCAGCGGCAGGTTGCGTCGCATCAGGTGAATGAACTGGCCAATGCCAATGGAAGCCGTATCACCATCGCCGCTGACGCCGATGCCCAGCATTGTGCGGTTCGCCAGCATCGCCCCGGTGGCCACCGAAGGCATGCGACCATGCACCGAGTTAAAGCTCGACGACCGGCTCATGAAATACGCCGGGGTCTTCGAGGAGCATCCGATGCCGCTCAACTTCGCCACGCGCTCGGGCTTAACGCCCATCTCATACATGGCTTCGATAATACGTTCCGAAATTACGTTGTGGCCGCAACCCGCGCACAGCGTGGTTTTGCTGCCCTTGTATTCCAAAACAGTCAGGCCGATGCGGTTTACCTTCGGCTCCGGTGTAGCAGGAGGTGCAGTCGTGGTCGCCATGTTATTTTCCCTCCATCGACATAATGTGGTCCGTCACCGAGCGGGCATCCGCTGGCAGCCCATCGGAGTGCGCAATGCTGCGCAGGCGCGAAATCAGATTTGCATCCAAGTCCAGTTTGAGCAGGCTAGCCATCTGTGCATCACGGTTTTGCTCGACCACATAGACGCGGTCATGTTGCTTCACAAACTCATGCACTTCGCGCGAGAACGGGAAACCCCGCAGCCGCAAGTAGTCAGTTTCAATATGATATTCGTTGCGCAGTTGATCTCGACTCTCGGTAATGGCCCAATGCGTAGTTCCATAAGCTATGACACCAATGTTGGCCGCACCAGTTGAAGCCGTCGCAATCTCCGGACGAGGCACATGCGAGCGCGCCGTCTCGAATTTTCGATTGAGCCGCTCCATGTTACGTTCATAGTCGTCCGGCTTTTCTGTGTATTGCGCTTTCTCATTGTGGCCGCTACCGCGCGTGAAATACGCCGCCCGCGGATCATCGGTTCCTGGCAGTGTTCTGTATGGGATGCCATCGTTGTCAGCATCCAAGTAACGCTGGAACCCGCCCAGACGCTCCAAATCGGCCTTCGACAAAACTTTCCCGCGATCCAGCGGTTTCTCGGGATACTTGAACGGATCGGACATCCAATTGTTCATGCCCAAATCCAGATCCGACATTACAAACACTAGGGTCTGGAAACGCTCCGCCAGATCAAACGCATCTCCCGCCATAGTGAAGCACTCTTCCACCGATGCCGGGAACAAAAGGATATGTTTCGTGTCTCCATGCGACAACATCGCGGTGGAAAGGATATCGCCTTGCTGTGTGCGCGTAGGCAGTCCGGTAGAAGGCCCAGTGCGCTGCACATCCCAAATTACACCGGGAACCTCGGCGTAATACGAATAGCCGGCAAACTCCGCCATTAAGGAAATTCCCGGCCCAGCTGTTGCAGTCATGGAACGAGCGCCCGCCCAACCAGCTCCCAGCACCATACCGATGGCGGCGAGCTCATCTTCCGCCTGCACCACCGCAAACGTCGCTTTGCCGTCCGGGCCGATGCGGTATTCCTTCAAATAATCAATCAGCGATTCCACCAGCGACGACGAAGGCGTAATCGGATACCAAGTGACCACGGTGACGCCAGCAAACATCGCACCCAGAGCCGCCGCAGAATTTCCGTCGATAATAATTTTCCCAGCCGTCTTATTCAGGCGCTCGATGCGGAAACGCCCCTGCTTGGCCAGCGATGTCTTGGCATACTCAAAACCGGCCTTCGCAGCAGTCAAATTGAGTTCGGCGGCCTTAACCTTCTTGGCAAACTGACGCCGAATAGCAATTTCAACTTCCGCCATATCTATGGCAAGAATTTGCGCGACTACGCCAACGTAAATCATGTTCTTGACCAGCTTGCGCAGCTTCGCTTCCACGCCAGTGGTGGCCAAAATTTTGTCGTACGGGACGGAATAGAAAAGCAAATCGTTGCGCAGGGCATCGAGCTTGAGCGGCTCGTCAAACAGCACCGACGACCCCGGTGCCATCGACATCACATCTTCCGTCGCGGTTTCCGGATTCATCGCAACCAGAAAGTCGATTTCCTTCTTACGCGCCACATAGCCATCTTTATTGGCGCGAATCGTAAACCAGGTAGGAAGGCCCGCAATATTTGACGGGAAAAGGTTCTTGCCGGAAACCGGCACTCCCATCTGGAAAATCGCTCGCAGCAAAACGCTGTTTGAACTCTGCGACCCGGAACCATTCACGGTCGCAACTTGAATAGTCATGTCGTTAACGACATGGCCTTGTCCTTGCTTTTCATCGCTATGAAGTGCAACGTCGGGGGTAGCCATTTCGGGCGTAAAGCTCCAGACCGTGGGGGACCGCAAAGTCCAACACTGAATTTGAGCAACCCTTGATTATACGGCAGGCAGAGGACCGAAATACTATTGGGAAGGGACTAGCAAAGACAAGGTGCATCGTCGTGCACGGTTACCAGCAACGCGCGTCGCGCTACCCTTCCACGCGAAAGAACTGACCAATCGTGCGAAACTTCTGGTATCGCTGCTCTAGCATTTGCTCCAGTGGCAGCGCTTTCAACTCCGCAAGATGCGCCAGCAACGCTGTACTCAATAAAGCCGTGGCAGCCTCATGATCGCGGTGCGCGCCGCCTTCCGGCTCCTGAACAACTCCGTCAACGCAATTCATCTCGACAAGGTCTTTTGCGGTAATCCGCATGGCCTGTGCAGCTACATCCCGCTTGCTGGGATCGCGCCACATGATCGAGGCACAGCCCTCCGGCGAAATCACGGAGTAGACGGAATTTTCCATCATAAGAACGCGATCGGCGATGGCGATGGCCAACGCGCCGCCACTGCCGCCCTCCCCCGTGATGGTCGTTATGATCGGAACTCGAAGCCTCGACATCTCCAGCAGGTTCCGAGCAATCGCCTCACCCTGACCACGCTCTTCAGCGCCAATCCCGGGATAGGCGCCCGGCGTATCGACAAACGTAAAAATCGGCCGCCCGAATTTATTGGCGAACTGCATCGCGCGCAAGGCTTTCCGATACCCTTCCGGGTTGGGCATGCCAAAATTTCGATATACCTTTTGCTTCGTGTCACGAGCTTTCTGGTGGCCGAGCACTAAGACGTCTTCGCCATGAAATCGCGCCATACCGCAAATAATAGAAGCGTCGTCGGCAAAGCTGCGGTCACCATGGATCTCGCTCCAGTCCGTAAAAATTCGCTCAATGTAGTCAAGCAGATACGGACGCTGAGGATGCCGCGCCAACTCCGTCCGCTGCCAGGCATCCAGCTGCGAATCAATGTGACGACGCAGGGCGGAAACTCGTTCTTGCAGTTCCTTGACTTGCTGCTGAACGGCCTGCTGCTGGCCGCTTTCAGGCCCGGCCAGGGCAGGCTGCGACTTCAGCTTTCCTATCTGCTGTTCAATCCGCTGCAACTCGTCTTGTGCCTTATTCACCGATTCCATTTTTACGCCGTGACCGTTCTGAGACGACTTCCAATGCGACTCCACCATCAAGAAGAGAAACTCCTGCGCCACCACCGCCGTGTGCAATCCGGCGGTTCTAGGGTACCCCTCATTCCCGAGTGTAGCGGACAAACTCATGCGTAAATTTTCAATCAATTACGCGCACACTACCGCGCCCACATAACTCCTCGACCCTCGCCAGAAATGATCGGTCCGGCAACACATTATAGCCTTCTGCCTCCAGAACCACCATGAAATCGCCCTGGCGCTCCACGTCAAAAAGTACTTTCGCGGGCCCTTTGCGCTCGATAAACAGCGTGTGCAACGCATCGACGGTGGCCTCAGTTGCGGTTTCCAGCGGCACTCGAATACGCAGCGAACGCGGCAGTGGCGCCTTAGCTTCTTCCAGCGGAGTGATCTCGCTCGGCGTAAGTTTGGGATTCGCGCCCTCATCGGCACGCACGCCCGCCTTCACCAGCACCGGCACATCGAGCTTCAATTTTTCCGACAACCGCTTGTAGGCTTCCGGAAATACAACCAGCTCAATCTTCCCGTGCATATCTTCGAGAGCGCCTTGCGCATACATATCACCCTTCTTCGACTTCGCTGGACGAATGCCCGTCAGGATTCCACCGATCAGAATCTCCTTGTCATCGCGTCCGGTGCTCTTCATCTCCAGGACTTCCGCTGTCGTCTTGGCATTGAAGCCCGCTAACTTGTCAGCGTACTTTTCCAGCGGATGGCCGGTAATGAAGAAACCAAGAATCTCTTTTTCATAGGTAAGCCGCGTGTGCTCATCCCAGTCAGGAGTATTCGGCAGACGCTCCACAGCGGCGTGCGTCTCCTCCTCTTCGAACACGCCAAACAGCCCGTGCTGCCCGGATTCCGCGTCACGCTGCGCCTTTTGCGACTGCTCGATGGCCTTATCCAACGCCGCCATAACTTGCGCTCGTCGGCCAAAGCCATCCATCGCGCCGCTCTTCACCAGCGATTCCAGAATCCGCTTGTTGAGCAGACGCAAATCCACGCTCTCGCAAAATTCAAAAATCGATTTGAATCGCCCAACCTTCTTCCGTGCAGCCACAATCGAATCAATCGCGTTGTGACCTACATTCTTCACTGCCGCCAAGCCAAACCGAATCGCATCTCCATGCGGAGTAAAATTCGCATCGCTCACATTAATATCGGGAGGCTCCACCGGAATCCCCATCTCCCGGCATTCGTTGATGTACTTCACAACATCATCGGTGCTGCCCGTAACCGACGTCAGCAACGCCGCCATAAACTCCACTGGGAAGTGCGTCTTCAAATACGCGGTGTGGAACGCCAGCAACGCATACGCCGCAGAGTGCGATTTATTAAACCCATATCCCGCAAACTGCGCCATCAAATCGAAAATCTTCTCAATCTTTTTCGGCGGATATCCACGCTCGTGCGCTCCGCGTACAAATCGTTCGCGCTGCGCCGCCATCTCCTCAGCCTGCTTCTTACCCATCGCGCGCCGCAGCAAGTCGGCTTCTCCCAGGGAGTAGCCAGCCAACTTATTTGCGATCTGCATCACCTGTTCCTGATACACGATGACGCCATAAGTCTCCTGCAGCACTTCCTGCAACTCGGGCAACTCGTACTCAATCTTGCGTCGACCGAGTTTGCGTTCGATAAAGTCATCGATCATCCCACCCTGAATCGGGCCCGGGCGATAGAGTGCGTTCAACGCCGTCAGATGTTCGATGGAATCCGGATGGTAACGCCGCAACACATCTCTCATGCCGCCAGATTCAAACTGGAACACGCCCGAGGTCAGTCCCTTGTGGAAGACTTTCTCATACGTTAGCTTGTCCGAAAGCTCAATATCCTCCAGCACCAGATCAACATTCTGCGTGTGTTGAATCAGCT
>JANXUC010000145.1 GCA_025352065.1 Acidobacteriaceae bacterium
AGGTAGCGGCCGGCGTTTATCAAGTCACCTTTGGGTTCGACGAAGACGTCGCGATTTCTGTGCAGGGCCAGTTTAGCTATTTTGATGGCACTAACGAATCGGTCTGGCAGCCTGATCCTGGATATGCGCAGATTGCGGCGAAAACAGTGGCACTCCTAGGTGCCACTATTGAAAGCGTCGAAAGCCATGAGAATGGCACCTTGGGGCTTACGTTCTCGAATGGACACCGCCTGACAATTCGGGATTCGAGCAAGGAATATGAGTCATACGACATCACTCGACCGGGTCAGACTATCGTGGTATAGGTTCGGGTGGAGTTCCTATAAGCTGAGCAAGCACAGGCGAATGTCTTGGATGTGGTCGCCGTCGGCCTTGGCGGATATCGGCGGGCGGGTGGCAGGCCCTTTCATGGTTGTTGATCTTCCTTCCCAAAACGGAACCTTGGGTGCCCCGTCCTTGCGTTTTTTGCAAGGGCGGGAACGATGCTGCCGATATCATAGGGTAGTTATGTCGCCTCGCCTTCAGCGCTTCTAAGGCGCTCATCCCCTGCACTTTATCACGTGTTCCTGTTTTCGTCGCAGACCGCTGCTGCGCGGTTTGTGTGTGTTCTGGCGGCGGCCCGCGATGGGAAAACACTTGGCATGTTGACCTGCCCCCTATAGCCGTTCAAGTGAGGATACGACGAATCGGTTCTGTTTTGTTCAAAAAAATACCTGTAGCCGGAGTTGTGGAAAAGTGGGAAACGCGTTCTTCAGCGTTTTCCAAGGCAGCTTCATCGCCGTCTTTTCCATAACTCTTGCCGCGAACCTGCTCCGCATACTGCCAGCGCGCAGTCGCCTAGCGACTCACTTCACTTAGATGACCCGTCCGCACGTCAAACACAAATCCCCGAATCTTCAATTCGCTGTGAATCCAGCTGTGGGCGTCGAGCTTGGCGAGTTGCTCTCGGACGTTTTCCTCGGGGTCTTTGAAGGCATGGAACTGTACGGGGGAATTTGGCGGTAGCCCCGCGGCCTTCTCGATGCGGTCATGCATCGCCTGTTCCGTTCCCTTCATCAGACCACAGTCGGTGTGGTTGACAACCATCACTTCGTTAGTTCCAAGAATGTAGTGTGAGACCAGCAGCGAACGCAGCGCGTCGTCAGTAACAATACCACCGGCGTTGCGAATAATGTGCGCGTCCTGGCGACCTAGTCCCAGCGCCTGCAGGGAGAGACGGGTATCCATGCAGGTGAGCACGGCGAGTCCCAGACGAGGGCGCGGCGAAACTTTGTCGGGATCGTAGTCGAGAGCAAATTTGCCGTTGGCGGCTAGGGCTTTATCGATGGCAGAGAGCATGGGGTTCCAGAAAGCATTTCAGAATTACGGTGATGTTTTTGAATAAAATATGCTGCTCACGACAATTTGTCATTCCGAGCGTAGCGAGGAATCCCTATCGCTGCAACAGTATTTGTAACGAAAAGGATTCCTCGTTGCACTCGGAATGACAAGTTTCCTCGGATGTCTCAAGTCTGTCAATCACGAACATCGCCGCGGTTGCGTTGAAAGAAATCCACCACTTGCCGTTCCGCCCAGTAGCCATCGTAGCCATTCGGCGCAGCGATGAAAGAACAGTGGCCGCCATTCGCAGTTTCCAGATAGCGGATGTTGCGATTGGCCAGAACTTTTGCCTGTGTCTGCGGCTGGATGCGAATGAAGGGATCGTCGGCGGAGTAAAGAATTAGCGTCGGAACCGCAATGCGGTCGACAACATTGGAAGCTGCGGCGCGAGCGTAGTAATCGACGGCATCGCGAAAGCCGGAGAATGGTGCGGTTACCTGATTATCAAACTTTCGAACGGTGGAGGCTCCGTCCGCCGCAGAGACATTGAATTGGTCAGGGAACAATTCGGCTTTGCGAGCCAGTCGCTGTTTCAATCTGCGCACAAAATACTTTTCGTACAGAATGTTGGTGGGCTCATTGAGCGCATCGGCGGAGGCGGCTAAATCCATTGAGGGACATACGGCAGCGACGGCTTCGAGTTGCGGATGATCGCTTCCCCACTCTCCGGCTAATTTCAGAACAAGGTTTCCGCCCATGGAATAGCCCGCCAGCGCGATCCGGGTCAAGCCCTCGGTGGCGATCAACGATTTCGCAACCGCGCCAACATCTCCCGACAGTCCGGAGTGATAGAGCGTCGGCGCCAAATGCTCCGTGCCGCCGCAGTTGCGCTGATTCATGCGCACCGCGTTCATGCCGAGCGCCATGGCTTTTTGCGAAATGCCGCGAACGTATTGCGAATCGCTGGACCCTTCCAGTCCGTGCACCGTAATCACAGTGAGCGCATTTTGCCGCTCGGGCTGCCAGTGACAGTGGCACAGTACCTGAATGCCGGGAGCCACTTCGATCAGGCGATCGTCCGGCGGAGGCAGCGGGGTCGAGCGGCGCAACAAATGGCTGGCAATGGTTTGAAAGTGTCCACTACGAATCCCCCAGCGCGGAACGAAGGGCTCAGTCGGCGACCACATTTGCGGAGCTTGCACATCTCATATTAAATAAAGTTTCCCCGATTTCGTAGAATCCATCCATCCATACCATCCCACCTAGACGCTGTCGTCCTGAGCCTCAGCGAAGGATCCCTATTACTTTCAGTCGAAGTCTCCGCCGCAAGGCATTCTCACAGTGCTGCGTCCACAACGGCGAATCGGGACTGCGGCAAGAATGCCTCTCGGCAGCGGTCATCGCATCGGCAGTAAGGGGTCCCTCGCTTAGGCTCTCGGGATGACATTCTTTCGGAGCATTCGACGAGACCTGTTGATCGCGTCGGAATTCTTTGTTGCTTGGGAGATGCTCTACAATTAGAAGGTCAATTCTGAAGCAAGGAATTTGAACCATGCCGATTTACGAATACGCCTGCAAAGAATGCCATCACGAATTTGAAGCGTTGGTTTACGGCTCGCAAAAGGCGGTGTGCCCGAAATGTGCCAGCAAGAAGCTGGCGCCCAAGCTGTCGGTGTTCGCGGTATCAGCGCCAGGCGCAGCCGCTCCGCGACGCGCAGCAAGCCCCTGCGGAAGCTGCGGCGACCCCCGCGGGCCGGGCTCCTGCTCCATGAACTGAGCGCCTTGGAGCCGGCCACGCTGCCGTGTGGACGAGAGTCAACGAGTGTACTCGCGATGTT
This sequence comes from Acidobacteriaceae bacterium, assembly GCA_025352065.1. Classification (GTDB taxonomy): domain Bacteria; phylum Acidobacteriota; class Terriglobia; order Terriglobales; family Acidobacteriaceae; genus JANXUC01. Next base: position 3,159 of record JANXUC010000145.1, read on the forward strand.
GCACCAACCATCAGCCAGTAACGGGGAGGCCAGCTTTGTGTCCGCGTAGAACATCCTAGCTTTTCGGGCGCAACTGATTGAAGAATCGACCAGCAACACTCTTGGCTAGCACGATAGCT
>JANXUC010000157.1 GCA_025352065.1 Acidobacteriaceae bacterium
GTCCCGAGCAAACCGTATCCGCTCTTCCATCACTCCGCTCACTTTCCAAGGCATGCTCTCTTCTACAAGCCTCAGTCCCTCGATCCAAGTGTTACCTATGTCCCCGGTCTGTTTTGTTACCCATGTCCCCGGTCCGTACCCGGCTAGACGCGGACAAGAGTGTCCGCGCCACATAAACGCAAACCTAAGCGGAGCAAGCTCCGCTTCCACACGAGCATTTTATTTTGCTGGCGCTATTTGCGAGACTCTTACGTCCGGCTTCACCGCCACGATCGCTGGGTTGTAGACCGTGCCGCGTTTCTTGGCGACCATCGGCAGCAAACCTCCAGCGGCAATCATTTCCTGAACAAATGGCGTCAGCGGAACGAATACATGTTCCGTGCCTTGCGTGTGATTGCGAATCACGCCTTTCGCTAAGTCCACTTCGAGATCGTCGCCACTTTTCGCTTTATCAGCGAAGCCTGCGCATTCAATCGACAAGAATCCGTTATTGAGCGAGTTCCGAAAAAATATCCGCGCAAAGTTCGATGCGATCACGCAGGAGATTCCAGCCTTACGCAGGGCCCAGACAGCGTGCTCGCGCGACGAGCCGCAACCGAAATCCTCACCACCTACTACGATGTCGCCGGGCTGCACACGCTTTACGAAGTCGGGATCAATATCTTCCATCGCGTGTTTCGCCAGTTCAACGTGATCGTGCGTGTTGAGATAACGCGCCGGAATAATTTCGTCGGTATTGACATGCGCGCGCGGGTAAACGTGCGCGCGGCCTCGAATTACAGTGTCTACACTCCCCACAGGTAATCCTCCTGTTCGCTTCCTGGACCACCGCCGGCGATGGCGCCGACGGGCACGCCCGCTTCCTTGTCGCGGCGCAGTGGACGCTCCAGATATTCGCGCGGATCGACAATGTGTCCCGCAATCGCCGAGGCTGCAACCGTGGCAGGGCTGGCGAGATACACCAGCGCCTCGGGATGTCCCATGCGTCCGACGAAGTTGCGGTTGGTCGACGAGATACACACTTCCTGTTTGCCCAGCACGCCCATGTGGCCGCCCAGGCAAGCGCCGCAAGTTGCCGTAGAGATAACGCAGCCTGCATCGGCAAAAATTTCAAACAAGCCTTCCTTCAATGCCTGCCGCCACACTGCGGACGTGGATGGCACAACCAGCGCGCGCACGCCTTGCGCGACGCGGCGTCCCTTCATGACTTTGGCGGCGATGCGGAGGTCTTCGATACGTGCGTTGGTGCAGGATCCGATGTAGGCCTGATCGATAACGACGTGACCGATCTCACCGATGAAACGTCCATTCGAAGGCAGGCTCGGCGTGGCGACTACCGGTTCAAGCGCGGAAGCGTCGATCTCGTGCGTCGCAACGTAGTGGGCATCGGCGTCGGATCGATAGATGGTATAAGGCTCTTCCGTGCGCGCCTTGAGATAGTTCGTGGTGACTTTGTCAGCTTCCATGATGCCGCTCTTGCCACCCGCTTCCACCGCCATGTTGGTGATGGTCATGCGAGCTTCCATGGACATCGCGGCGATGGCGCTGCCGTGATATTCCATGGCGCAGTAGCGGGCGCCGTCCACGCCAATCTTGGAAATAATGTGCAGGATCAGGTCTTTGGAGTAGACGCCGTGCGGAAGTCTACCTTTTACGTTGAAGCGTATTGTTTCTGGAACGCGAAACCAGAGCTCGCCCGTGGTAAGCGCGGCGGCGACATCAGTGGAACCGATGCCGGTGGCAAACGCTCCGAAAGCGCCGAGCGTCGTGGTGTGGGAGTCGCCGCATATGGCGGTCATGCCCGGCAGAATGTAGCCCTTTTCTGGAACCAAGGCGTGGCAGATGCCGTGCTCGCCCAGTTCGTGGTAACGGGCAATTCCCTGCTCCTTCACCCAGTTGCGAAGTTCTTTGGTCAGCTCGGCGGTCTGAATGTCTTTATTAGGGACGAAGTGATCAGGCGTGACAACGATCTTCGTGGGATCGAAAACCTTGGTGACGCCCATTTGCGCCATCATGCGGATGGCGGGGGGCGTTGTCACTTCATGGCAGACAATGAGATCGATTGTGGCGTTGACGATTTCGCCGGGACGCACAGTATCGCGGCCAGAATGGGCGGCGAGGATCTTCTCGGTGATGGTTTGGGGGCTGGGCATACTGCAAAACTCCTGGGTTTTAGCTATTAGCTCTTAGCCATTGGCTTTTGAGCTAGAAGCTAATGGCTAAAAGCTTATTTTTTCCAATTCTACGCTTGGGCGAAGCTTCCGCCCGCTCCGGCGCGGTTGGCGGCGGGAGTTCCGGCGCGGTCGCCGGCGATTTGGCTATGCACTTCAATGATGAGCGGGAGCAAGTCGTGGTCTTCCACGTGCTTGATCTTGTCGGCCAGCAGCACGAAGCGCCGATAGATTTCGTCCAGTTCGCGGCGCTCGAACGTGTAGCCCAGCGCTGTGCAACGAACAGCGAGCGCGTGGCGGCCGGAGTGCTTGCCTAGAACCAGTCTCGAATCAGGAACACCGACCGATTGCGGCGTCATAATTTCGTAGGTCAGCGGATTCGCTAACATGCCGTGCTGGTGAATGCCTGCCTCGTGAGCGAATGCATTGCGTCCGGTAATGGCCTTGTTGGGCTGCACGGGAACATGCGTAATCTCGCTCAGCATCTGGCTGGCGGAAAAAAGTTGCTCGCTCACTACGCCGGTTTCGTAGGGATAGCGGTCGGGACGAACGCGCACCGCCATGACGACCTCTTCGATGGCGGCGTTTCCGGCGCGCTCACCAATGCCGTTGATGGTGCACTCAATCTGGCGCGCGCCCGCAGCCACGGCAGCCAGCGAATTCGCTACCGCCATACCAAGGTCATTGTGGCAATGTGCGGAGATGACGATATTCTCTATCCCGCGCGTGCGCTCGCGAATGGTGCGAATGATGTGCGCGAATTCGTCTGGCGTGGTGAAGCCGACGGTGTCGGGAATATTGATGGTTGTGGCACCTTCGTCGACCACGGCCTGCACCACCTCGCAGAGGAACTCGAGGTCGGTGCGGGTCGCGTCCTCAGGAGAAAATTCCACGTCTTCAACAAATGTGCGCGCTAAGCGAACCCCTTCTCGGGCGCTGGCAAGACACTGCTCGCGGGACATCTTAAGCTTGAAGGTCAGATGAATATCGGAGGTCGCCAGAAACACATGGATGCGCGGGCGGGCGGCGTTTTCCAGCGCTTTGGCGGCGCGCTCAATATCTTCGCGCATGCAGCGCGCCAATGCCGCGATGATGGGACGACGAACTAACTGCGCAATCCTGCGGACTGCGAGGAAATCGCCATCGGACGCGATGGGGAAGCCTGCCTCGATCACGTCGACACCGAGGCGGTCGAGTTGCTGCGCCATGCGCAACTTCTCTTCCACGTTCATGCTGCAGCCGGGCGATTGCTCGCCGTCGCGCAGAGTGGTGTCGAAAATAGTGATGTAGGACATAAAGGGCTATCGGCTGTCGGCTGGTCGCTTTCGCCTATGTTTCTATCCTAGGCATCCTCCGAGTTAACGCAAGCTTATAATATTGAAAAAAACATAAGTTTTGCTTACTATAGTGGGCAGCGGTTATGGGGCAGTAAGTTTTGCTTGCGTCGCATTCCCGTGATGCGCGGAAAACATAACAGAACGATCGTTCTGTTAAACAATTGAGGGTGCGCTCAAAAGCGCGCACAAGCTCAGAGGGAAATCCATGGATCTCGGCGAACTCGAAGTATTTCTTGCAGTTGCGCGGGAAGGACGTTTTTCACGCGCGGCGGAGAAGTTGTTTCGCACGCAGTCGGCGGTAAGCCAGACCATTCGTAAGCTGGAAGAAGAGTTGGGCGAGCCGCTGTTCGACCGGTCGTCGCGAGAAGGTGTGCTGACAGACGCTGGCACCGTGCTGCGCGAGTACGCCGAGAAGTTGGTCAATCTGCGGACGGATGCGCGCGAGGCGCTGACGGAGTTGCGGGAAGTCCAGCGCGGCAAGCTGGTGATTGCCGCTAACGAATTTACGGCGCTGTATTTGCTGCCCGTACTGGGAGAGTTTCGGCGGCTGCATCCGATGATTAAGATCACTGTTTTGAGGTCGTTAGGGAGCCGGATTGGCGATCAGGTGCTGCGCCATGCGGCGGAATTTGGCGTGCTTTCCTACGATCCACAGGAGCCTCTGCTGAGTTCCGTGGTCGTCTATTCGGATGAGCTGGCGTTCGTGGTGCCACCGACGCATCCGCTGGCGCGAGCTGGCGAGATCAGCATCAAGCAACTAGGGGCGGAGACTTTCGTCGCTCACAACGTACCATCACCCTACCGCGACAAGGTGATTGATTCTTTCCGTAAGTACAAGACTCCATTGCACATGGACGTGGAACTTCCAACGTTGCAGGCCATCAAGCGCTTTGTGGCCATGGGCAATGGCGTGGCTTTTGTGCCACACATTAGCGCGGAAAGCGAGCTGGCGGATGGAGAGCTGATTCGCATCAAGGTGCGGGAGCTGGATTTCAGCAGGAAGTTACGGTTGGTCTATCGGAAGAAGGCCAACCTGTCGCACGCGGCACAGGCATTTTTAAAAGTGGCGGAAGCCTATGCTCGGGAGAAGGCTGGGAATTACAGATTTCAGCGAAAGTAGGATTGTGTGGCAGCGGAGCTTGCTCCGCTTGCGCTCGACTGCTCGAACTCGCCCTGGAGATCAAAGACTCGACGGAGCAAGCTCCGTCGCCACACGAGCCTATTTCGCTCCAGCATTTCGCGGACAAAAGTGTCCGCGCCACACTCACCAGCGGTTAGCCAGTGAATCCCGCTTCTGTTGGTAAGGGCGCCGAAAGTCACCTTGGCTACTGACGTACCGCGATCCCGCTCCCGATCGATTTGCCATTGGTCTGAGCATTAGTCAACAAGGCTGTGGCGCTAATGCCGACACTGTTCGTAGCCGCCAGTATGAAGGTGATCGGGGGCGTTATGCTTGCCGAAGTCAGCGACCCCGTCCCATTGGGCTTAACGGAATACGTCCCTGTCCCAGTCTTGGCGGTAGGAGCCAGGTAAACAATGGAGCCGCCATTGACGCTAACGATCTGGCACGAGCTGTTCCACGTCACGCTCATGGTGTTGGCACTAGCAGTCTGGTCAGGCCTGCCGATACCCGTACCGCTGAAGCTGAAGTTTCCTTTGCCGTCAAACGTAAATGTACCGTAGACCCCGGTCCAACTGTTCCCGGAGTTGCTCGCCGTGAAAGTGATGGTTAAGTTGGCGGGACAAGCAAAGGTCTTAGACCACGTGTTAGTTTCAACGAGGCCAAACTGTGTCGAATACTTCCCGTTCAAGTTCGCATTGGAATAAGTCTGAGCCAATGCAGAGCCGGACAGCAGCATTGAAAGAATAACGAGTGTGGCGCGTTTCACAAGTCCTCCTTGATATTCGCGACTGGGTGATTTATGCACACCAGCGAATCGGCGACGGCATTATCCCTCCCGGCTAGGGCAGCGTCAATGTGCATCTTTTTGCGTATTCAGTGGGGGCGCCGCGACTGGCAGAAACCCTCTCAAGAGCTTGTGGAAAAGGAATTTTTCTAAAGGCTTTCTAAGCTTTTCAAGAGACTCGCATCCGCGAAAACCCCGAAAAAGCAGATTCCTCACGATAAAGCTATTCGGAATGACAAAATTTAGAGTTTTTCAAAAGCTCCTAAAGTTTGGCGGTCCCACCGCCGCACCCGTAGAATGGAGGACGCACCACGGCCGGGAGCCAACCATGAGCGATACCAGCGATCAAGAAAAATCTCGCAAAGACAGGGTACGTGCAGATCAAGAACTGGGAATGAACCGCGGAATTACGCGGCGGGATTTTGTGAATGGCGTGGCGGTTGGGATTGGAGCACTGGTGCTACCGGACTTGGCGACTGCTCTGGATTACGCGGCAGACGGAGCTACTGGCAAGAGCAAACCCGTGGGGGCAGAATTCTCTCCTGAAAAGGCTGCCGACTACTACCCGCCCGCGAAGATGGGGATGCGCGGGAACCACGACGGCACGTTTACGTTTGCGCACGAGTTGCGAGATGGAAGTTTTTGGGATGGTGCCGGTAAGCCCGAAAAGTCAGGTGAGACTTACGATCTAGTCGTCGTGGGCGGCGGGATTAGTGGGCTGGCGGCTGCGTACTTTTATCGCAAACACGCAGCGGATGCACGCATTCTGATTCTGGATAATCACGATGATTTTGGCGGGCACGCCAAGCGCAACGAATTCGAAGTGGCTGGGCGCAAAGTCCTGTGCTATGGCGGAACGCAGGCGCTGGAAAGCCCGTCGAAGTATAGCGCGGTGTCGAAAGCTTTGCTGGCGGATCTCGGAATTGACGTACAGAAATTCTACAAATACTACGACCAAAACCTTTTTTCCTCGCTGAAACTCGGCACGGGCGTGTTCTTCGATAAAGAGACGTTTGGTGAGGACCGCTTCGTAGCGGGCAGAAATACATTGCCATGGCCGGAGTTTATTGCGAAGACGCCACTGTCGGATGTGGCAAAGAAAGATTTGACGCGGCTTTATACGGACAAGGTGGACTACCTGCCGGGACTTTCGGCGGACGAGAAGCGTAAGCGGCTGCGGAAGATGAGTTACTCCGACTTCCTGACCAAAATCGTGAAGGTGCATTCGGATGTGCTGCCTTTCTTCCAGAAGAAGACGCACGATCTTTTTTGTGTGGGAATTGAAGCGGTGCCGGCACTGACCTGCTACCTGGAAGGCGACGACTACGATGACTTTGGCTATCCGGGATTTCAGGGTATGGACCTGGGCGAAGCCGAAGGGCGCGGAAACGATGTGAAGCCGGATCCATACATTTTTCATTTTCCGGACGGCAATGCATCCATTGCGCGACTACTGGTGCGGTCGCTGATTCCGGGATCGATTCCTGGAAGCACGATGGAAGACGTTGTACTTGCGAAGGCGGACTACCGCAAACTGGACCCGCTTAGTTCAGAGCAGGCGTCTTTAAAAGCAAAGATTCGTCTGAACAGCACGGTGGTGCAGGTACGCAACGTTGGCGACCCGAAGACGGCCAAAGAGGTGGAAGTTGCGTATATGCGCGGCGGCAAGTTGCACTCCGTCAGCGCGAAGGCCTGCGTGATGGCCTGCTACAACGGGATGATCCCGTATCTGTGCCCCGAGTTGCCGGAGAAGCAGCGAAACGCGCTGTCACTGTTGGTAAAAGCACCCTTGGTTTACACGCATGTGGCGATCCGCAACTGGACGGCTTTTCAAAAGCTAGGAGTGTTCCAGATTGATGCTCCGGGCAGTTATCACAACTATATTGCGCTGGATTTTCCGGTGAGCATGGGAGGGTATCAGTTTCCCAGCAAGCCGGAAGAGCCAGCCGTGCTGTTCATGCTGCGCACACCGTGCAAGCCGGGGTTGCCGCAGCGGGAACAGAATCGCGCGGGGCGCGGCGAGCTGATGCGGACGCCCTTCTCGGTTTTCGAACGCAATATTCGCGAGCAACTTGGGCGGATGCTGGGTCCGGCTGGCTTTGATCCGGCCAAGGACATCGAGGGCATTACGGTGAATCGTTGGGCGCACGGATATGCGTTCCATGACAATCCTCTGTTCGATCCCGACTGGTCTGAAGACGAAAAGCCCTGGGTGCTGGGGCGGAAGCCGTTTGGACGAATTGCGATCGCGAACTCGGATGCTGGCGGAGAAGCTTATACGGACAGCGCGATCGATCAGGCTTATCGGGCGGTGGGGGAGCTTACGAGCACCACGTAGAGTCTGCCAGCCTTTCGCAGCATGGGCAGGCAACAGCAGATTCCTCACGGTAGAGCTGTTCGGAATGACAAATTTTGTGGCGAGCAGGAATGCTCGTCCTACATGTGCTTACGCGCTCCAGTATTTGTGATCGCGCAGGTAGAAGCGTTGGTTGTGGGTGTTGAACGCTGTACGAAAGAAGAGCAGGAAGACGCCGCCGAGGAGGATCTGGCGACGGAAGGACTGGGTCTCCAGCATGCGAACTGCTTCGCGTGCGTGACAGACATCCGAACCCCAGGTGGAGATCGGAGAGAATTAAGGTATCCGTCAAAACCTTGACCTCTGCCCGAGGTTACGGATTGGTTATTACAGGATGATGAATGGCGTACGAATGTACGGAGAACGAACCAAAGTAACCAATGGATTGCGGCGAAGAGAGGACGCCCCTTTGTTCTCAGCAGTTTTCGCGGCGTGAGGCCTAACAGCGGCGGACAAGAGTGTCCGCCCTACCTTTCGGCTCAGCTGGCGGGCGGAACGTACTGAGCGGGCGCTTGCGCGCCTTCTCCGAAAAAGTATTGTTCCAACTGCTTAACGATCACTTCCTGATCCTCGCGGCGGGCGGGGTTCAGGCGGTATTCGTTGAGTAACATCTTGCAGTGTTCGACCCACATGCCCCAGGCCTGCTGGGACACGTTGTCGTACACGCGCTTGCCAAGATCGGTATCGAAGGGCGGCTCATCGAGCCCGGGTAGCTCCTGCTTCAACTTTACGCACATTACTTTGCGGCTCATTTGCTATTTTCCCTTGAATAAATACGTATGTTTTCGACCCTGATTATCTCACAGCGGGAGTGCCGCTTGAGGAACAGCACCCTTGAGTTACCTTGGAAAGGCAAAACGCGGCGCATACAATCTGTGCATATGAAAAGCCACTGGATTCGTGGTTTACTGCTGCTGACGCTGCTAACCGTCGGTATACAAATTGCTGGAGCGGATTCCGAAGGCGGGCCGCTTCGTTTTAGCGTGCGTGTAGGGGCGGGGGAAAAATCTCCGGTTTCAGGCAGATTATTGATCTTTTTTGGGCCCCTGCAATCGGCTTCCGAGGAAATGACTCCGGGATTTGGCGTCGATACGGAGAAGATTTGGATTGCCGCCCGCGAGGTTACTGACATTGCGCCGGGATCGACGATTGAGTTCAATCCCGACGAACTAGTCTTTCCGGCTCCGTTCCCGACTCGGAAATACGGCGACTACCAGGTAATGGCGCTATTAGATATAAACCACGACTATGCCTACTCGGGCAGCGCTCCGGGCGACATTCGCAGTCCTGTAATTTCCTTGCCGGGGCTGGACCCAGCCCACGCAGGAACCATGGAACTGGTGCTGACTACCCGTATTCCAGAAACGAAATACAATCTGCCGCCGGGTGTGGAGATGGTGGATTTTGTTAGCCCGCTACTTTCGGCATTTTGGGGCAGGCCGATCCACATGCGCGCGGTGGTCGTGCTGCCGCCCAGCTACAGTGTCGATTTGAAGACTACGTTCCCGACCGTGTATTGGACCCATGGTTTTGGCAACAGACTCAATGGAATTGCCAGTTCCGACGGCGCGCAGGTACAGAAGAAAATGGCGGATGGAAAATATCCCGCAATGATTTGGGTGATGCTGGATGAATCCTGCGCTGGCGGCACACATGAATTTGCGGATTCCGTGAACAATGGGCCGTGGGGCCAGGCGCTGGTGCAGGAATTTGTTCCTTACATAGAATCTAAATATCGTACCGACGCCAAGCGCGACAGTCGGCTGCTGACCGGGCATTCCTCCGGCGGCTGGGCCGTGCTGTGGCTAGAAGTCAATTACCCGGACGTGTTTGGGGCGAGTTGGCCGGTGTCTCCGGATCCATCCGACTTTCGCAACTTTACCGGGCCGAACTTGCTGACCAAGCCACTGCCAAATTTCTATCGGCAGCCGAATGGCAGGCCTTGGCCGCTGGTGCGCGAGCACGGCAAGGACACTATGTCGTGGGAGCAGAGCGCAAAGCAGGAACGTATTTTAGGCGAGTATGGCGGGCAAATGGCGTCGTTTGAGTGGGTCTTCAGTCCGCGCGGCAAGGATGGGCGGCCTATGCCGTTATTCGACCGGCAGACTGGCGTGATTGATCCTGCCGTGGCTAAGGCGTGGGAGGCCTACGACATCGCTGAAATCTTGCGCAAGAACGCAGACCGGCTACGTCCTCTACTCGATGGCAGAATTCATTTGACGGTGGGGACGGAGGATACGTTCCATCTCGACGAGTCCGCCCGGCTGCTGGAAGAGACCGCGAAGGAACTGAATATGAATATCCAGTTCACGTACGTTCCAGGCAAGGACCACATGTCGGTGTACGACGACAATCTGGATGAGAAGATCGCGGCGGAGATGGACGCGGTGGCGAGGCCGAAGGCGAAGGCGGTTGCTGCGCCGTGACGCATGGCTCCTTAAACTTCAGAAAATAAAGGGTTAATCGCGGATGGCTCCAAATTTCCATTAAACTAAACTAATAAAACTTAGTTTATGCTAAAATAATGCCATATGCAGACAGTTAACATTCACGAAGCGAAAACGCACCTATCCCGGCTTGTTGAACAAGCCGCAAAAGGGGAGTCGTTCGTAATTGCCAAGGCAGGCAAGCCCCTCGTCAAGGTGACCGCCTTAGATACGCCGGCATCGGGTCAAATCCGCCGCCTAGGCTTCCTTGCGGGAGAAATCTCCGTACCCGACGATTTTGATCACATGTTCAGCGATGAAATCGAACACATGTTCGGTAGTGGCGATTGAAACTGCTTCTGGATACGCACTTGCTTCTGAGGGCCGCTGGCCAGCCAGAACTGTTGTCTGCTGCTGCGCGGTCGCTGATGGAGGACCCGCAGAATGAGTTACTTTTCAGTTCAGCGAGTCTGTGGGAAGTGGCGATTAAGCGAGGGTTGGGACGGCCGGACTTCCGCGTAGACCCCCGCCTGCTTCGACGCGGGCTACTTGATAATGGCTATAGCGAATTGCCCATCACCAGCGAACACGCTGTAACTGTGGACGGTCTGCCGGCAATCCACAAAGACCCTTTCGACAGGATTCTTGTCGCTCAATCCATTGTTGAAGGTATCGCGTTGCTAACCGCCGATCCGATGGTGGCGCGATATGCCGGCCCGATACGGAAAGTCTGAAGGAATCTGGTGGGCCCGCAGGGATTCGAACCCCGAACCAAGGGATTATGAGTCCCCTGCTCTAACCGTTGAGCTACGGGCCCGTTCGAACGCCCGGGCGGCCCTTTCAGTCTCGCATATGGCGGGGGCGCTGCCAAATAGATGGAGTCTGTCTGTCGGTTTTCCGATTTCTCCCCGACAGAAAACAGCAGATTCCTCACAATAGAGCCGTTCGGAATGACAATCTTCATTGCCTGAGTGGGAGCCTTTCGTGGACTGTCGTCACCTCTCAGAAGCGCCTAAACTCTTGAAGATTTGTCACCACCCCTGAGTTTGTCGTGTCTTTACAGGCGGGCCAACTGATCGAGAGCTCATCCCTCTAAAAATTTGTCATTCCGAACGGCTCTATTGTGAAGAATCTGCTGTTTCATTTTGGCGGAGCCTCTTGCTTGGTTTTGGGTTCTAGTTTGTCGAGATCCCGTAAAAGCTGATTCACGACTTTCTCTACAGCGTCGGTGCTCGCGCCTTTGTACTTGGCGCCCTTGCTCTCCTGTGTGGTCGACCAAAGTACGTCACCATCGTTAGAAACCAATCGAACAGCTATGTGGGCTTCGCGCGTGGTTTGAGTCGAGGCCTCAGAATCCTCGATTGCAGCTCCCCTCACCGCCGTTCCTTCAGAAGTGGCATGGATCTCCTGGGAACTCTTCTCAATAGCAACGCCCTTGAAGATCGCATCTGCCTTTTCCTTGGTTTCGGTCACAATGAAACGATGCGACTTAGTTAACGCGTCAATGACGTTTGCTTGCGCTTGCTTGGAGACTGCATCTTCTCCGAAGCTGTCTACATAGACGCGCTTAACTTGACCAAGTTTCGATGCAACCTCCGCGTCAGCGTTCGCAGCAGAGGCTGCAGATTGTTGGTTAGCCGTCTGCGGCTGTACCGGCATCGTCAGCGATACGGCAATGCCGATTAAACGGACAAACTTCGTCATAAGTGCCATTAGTTGCCCAACCCACTCTTGCGGGCTTCATCGTCCTGGTAATCAATTTTTTTTCCGGTGCGTGCCTCCATCGAGGCCAACGTGGTGCGTACGATGTCTTTTCCAAGCTGGAAGACGGCAGCCTGTTGCTTGTCATTCTCGTCTTTGTAGCCAATAGTGAGAAAATGCTTCCGCTTCTTAGACAGAAGCAGCCATGGCGAGATGGCTATCGCAAGGCCAATTCGTCTGCCAGCCTTTTGGCCATATTCCAAGTCATTGATTCGGTCATACGGAACGACCAACTTTCCATCTTTATGAGTGAACGAGAATGTCTTTTCATCGGCAGTCGAGGTGTTCCCCTCGGTTTGTTCCTTAATCGAAGTTACAGTTCCACCCATGTACATGGCCTTATTGCTGCCAAGTCCCGCCTGCGCTGGAATCGAAATAACAAACAGAACCGCCAGAATTGCAGCAATGCCACGTTTCATTTTGAACTACCTCCGGCCAAATTATGGCCCCTTGACTCGCATTCGTCAACTGATGGCATTTCGAATGCGGAAGTATGAGGCGAACGGGCACGAAAATAGCAGATTCCTCACGATAGAGCCGTTCGGAATGGCAAACTTTAGTGTGCTACAACCCTTGAACTAACGCGGGAGCAATCTGCACCAGCTGCTGCATAGGGTGTGGCGCGGGAACCTCAAGACCCCGCCGACGCATGTTCGCCGACGGAACTCCCGTGCGATAAAAAGACTTCTCGCAATCCACAGTGGACGGGCCGCGCATGTCGCCTTCCATGAAAGCCAGGCCCGGGCAGCGCGAACAGGTACCCACGTGGCCGCAACCGGAACAGGTTGGCAGATCGCGGGCGCGGATGGAACGGACATCTTCCAACTGCGTCGAATTCCTCCAGATATCCAGGAACTTTTGCTGGCGCAGGTTACCGCTCGGCAGTGGAAACTGCACGCAGGGGAAAACGTCGGCGTAGGGCGTGATGTAGCAGGATGTGTGGCCAGCGCTGCAGGGGTAGCCGTTGAGAACATCCTCGCCGGGAGCTGAGGGTGGGGCGCAATATTCGGCGACATCGCCTACCAGCGAGGGATCGTGAAAAACCGTTGGCAGAGCCGTTCCTGGAACACGCAGACTTAGGATTGAGTGATCGCCGTCCATCTTGGGAGAAACGGTTGGGTCCAATGTGTAAGAAACGCCAAGCTCCTCCGCCAGAGCCTGCGCGCCCTTGTAGTCGTCAAAATTATCGTTCATCAGAACGTTGGCGATGGTGACCTTCAGGCCTTGATCTTTTAAGAAGCGGATGGCGCGCGTGGTTCTGGCCCACGAGCCGGGCAGCTTGGTGATGGCATCGTGAACTTCCGCGCGGTGCGAGTAGACGCTGATTTGAATCTGCTCGACACCCAGGCGGCGCAGCTCCTGGGCCTCGCGTTCGCGGATCATAACAGCGTTCGTTTTAACCTTTACGTTGAAGAGAAGTTTGCGCGCGTGAGCTACGAGTTCAAGGAAGTCACGGCGCAGGAAGACCTCACCGCCACTGAAGGTCAGGAAGAACGTGCCTGCCTCGGCCAGCTGATCGATAATCCCTTTGATTTCGGCGGTGGTCATCTCGCCGTGATCGTCGTGGTCGAGGTAACAATGCACACAGCGCTCGTTGCAGCGATACGTCACGTCCATGTGAACGCTGAGGGGCACGCCGTGGTCGAATGCCTTATTGTTCATTTCATACATCAAGCTCATGGGGCACCCGCGCCGGAGCTTTGATTTAAGACGGCTTGAGCCAACATGGGGTGATCGGAGACTTGCAGGATTCCGTGGGTGGCCAGTTCGCGCACAAATTCTTCCGCGTCGGCGAAGGCTTCTTGTGGCGTGATTTCAAAGTTGGGACAAACATTGCGCGTGACAATTTCCGCGAGTGGAGTGACGCCGTCGGCAGCGTGCCAGATCGCAGTGGCGACTTCGTTGAGTGTGAAGAAAGTCGAGTCGGTCACGTGCATGACCATAGTCTCCCCGGCGAGTACGCGGGAGGCAATGGCGGAACTTCGAGCTATGTAGACGTCACGCATGCAATCTCCTTCAACCCCCACCCTCTTTCGCACAGAACGCGAAAAAAGGATGGGGCACCCGCTCTGTTTCGAGCCGCTATGATTCCTGCTCTCGTTTCTCATCTCAGTGAGATCGAGAACTCATCCAATCAAGTCCCACACTGAGGCGTCGAGACGGAAGGTCAGACGCCGCACAGGAACACGCTCGACAAACCTGCACGCAGCTTCGAAAACGCAGTGCACCAGATCGGCATCGTGCGCGAAAAACAGAATGTTGCGCATCAGCATCTGAGTAGCTTCTGCGGGGCGAATGTCGTCGATACGGTTCTCCGGACCTTGCGTCAGCATGTATAAGGTGTCGAGCGGGGCTGAGCAATTCACGCCGAGACGCGCAAGCTCGCCCGCAAAAGGCGTGCCGTAGGCGCGGTAGTTTGGCATTGGTTGTTGCGTTCCATTTGCCAAACTAATTTGGGAAGCGTTTTTGCGAACGTAAGAAATTTCATCTGTCAGCAAAGTTGTATCGGGCGGCGCAAGGCGTGAAATCGTAGTTTTCCCCGCTCCCGAAACCCCTGAGAACAGGAACGCCCGACCGTTGCGGATTGCGCTGGCGGCGTGGATCAGAAAAGCTCCCTGCTGCGCCAGCACCAGCGAATGGACGATGCGGAGCACGGAGTCCAGCGCGTATGGATTGATGGTTTGACGAATATGACCGCGCCCGGTCAGCGGATCCCAGTGTGCATCGAAATCGCCACGATGAATGTGCCAGATGCGGTTCTCGTAAGTTACGGCAAGATCGTCTGGGGGAGGATCGTCCGATAGAGGATCGTCTGATAAAAGATCGTCGTGAGAATTGGCAAAGGAACCTTCCAGAGTGCTCGTCAGGCTCTCGAATTCGCGCTTAGTGTCGCCACGCTCATTGTCGTCACACTCATTGTCGTCGAAGAGCTCGACGTCAAAGGACAATTCCGCGGAACCATCTTGGATTACAAAACCGTCGTAGCGGTCTTCCACCATACTTGCGAATCGTGCGCTGGAGGTGCGCAGCGCAATACCGACGCCACCGATCCGCACGACGGGAATGTGTAGCCTGACTTCATCCAGAACCGGTGTCATGATACTTCCGTCAGTTTTTTCTGCTTTGGAACAAAGACTGTGCGCCGCCCGTAGGCCAGCAAAAGCAGGCGCGAGAATTGCGAGGATCGACGAACCAGCGCAGCCAGCACTCGGGCAATTGCGGGCATGCGCAACGGCCAGGACAACCAATCGCCATCGCGTTGCACGCCAGCCAAAACACCCAGAAAGTGAGCACTCGAAAACGGCGGATCCCGCTGTGGCATCGCATCGCCGCGGGTCACGAAATGGACACGGTTGCCATGCGTCTGGCAGCTCTCCAGGCGATGCAGGAAAAAGCGGCCATCGCTCTGATGTAGCACAACATCTCCGACAACTAATTGCTGGAGCGGCCTGCGCTGTATCAAAACGAGATCGCCTGGCCACAAAGTGGGCAACATGCTGCTGCCGGAGACCTGAAAACGACAGGAACCGTGCTCCAATAGCGCCTGTACGAGCAAGGATTGCTTGGGGTTCGTCGCACAATTTTCCTGAGCGATTTCTACCCAGTTCAGCGGATTTTGAGGTCTTGCGCTGGAATTGCCCATAGAATCCGCGGAAAACGCGTTACGAGCTCCTTGGATTGAAGCGACATTGGTTTTGGACCTTGCTAATCTTGCCGCAGGAAAGAGCCATCGTCTCAAAAACGCGCTCGTGCCGGAACGCTGGCTTGTGATACTTCTTTTTTGGAACTACAAAGGGCCGATTTTCAAGCTTTTTCGAGCTATTCCGATCTTTGTCATCCATCGGTTCTTACGCTCCACGAACCCGGCCTGCTGCAATTCCGTTACCGCTGCTGGGAAGAAAATCTCAAACTTAGACACGAGTATAGCCCGATAGTTGGCACTTCCTTCCCCCACGATCTGGCTTATGAACCAGCGAAGGAAACAGGCGAATGCTGCTAAGTAGAGAGGTTTAGTAGAAGGACAGCGTACCGGCGCGACGGCCTCGGCGCAGCACCCAAGACAGGATGAAGAGGCTGGTTGGAAGCAGCAGGAGCGCCGCTAGGCTGAGCCAAAGAATTTCTGGCGCAAGCTGGCTGGTGGATTGTCCTAGAAGCAGTGCGCCGCGCATGCCGCTGAGCGAATGTGTGATCGGAATCAGCCATGCGGCCCATTGCAATGGGAGCGGCAGAACATTGACAGGAAAGAGTGTACCCGTCAGAAATCCGACGGAACTCAGCAGCCAAAGCACTGCGGAACCCTTCTGCAAGGCTATTTGCAGCGATGCGGCTAAGACACCCAACGCTAGCGCGACCGCGAGAGACAGCAGGAATATCACGGCGGTGCCCGCGAGATTCGGGTGCGGCAAAACGACGCGAAACACAATGAGCCCAATCACCAGATCGAAGACAAGTTTTGCGGCCTTGCCCGCGAAGGCGGAGAATGCGCTCAAGAAGATCAGGACTGGGGCTGGCGTGGAGGTGGTTAGGAGCACTTCAATGGTGCCAGTTTGCTGAGCCTCCTGCACCGTGCTGAGAAAGGCTTGAACGCCGGAGATTAGAAATGTATAAAAGCCGATGCCGACGACAAGAAAAGCAAAAAAACTGACGCCCTCGGGACGGAATGACGGCCCGATGGCACGTGCCAAGTAGAAGAATGCCAGCATTTCGGCAAAAGTGCCCAAGAGCCCTAAGATAAATCCGTTGCGATAGCGCACCGCCGTGAGTACGTCGCGACGGGCGATGGCGATCAGTTTTTCCAGCAGTGACACCTGGCTCAAGGCATCTCCTGAGGGGAGGGGGCGGAGATGGCCTCTGCATATTCCGGCTCACCCACGGATTGGAAGTAGAAGGCACGCATCACATCCAAACTTGAACCGGGAACCGAGGGCCGCCCTGCGACTAGCACTCCGCGCTGCAGGATCGCGACGTGGTCACCGACAGTGGCCGCCTCCTGAAAATTGTGCGTGGCGAGGATAACCGTGGTTCGAGTGACAGGCAGCTCTCGAACAAAATCCCAAAAATGCAATGCCGAACCGGGATCGAGTGAACGCGTCGGTTCGTCGAGCAAGAGTACTTCTGGGTTCTTGAGCAAGGCCCGGGCGACGCCCAACCGCTGGTACATTCCTGTGGAAAACTTCATGACCAGCGTATCCGCGGCCGCAGTCAGCCCCACTCGTTCCAGTTTCTCGTCCACTCGCTTGGAGCGTTCGTTTTTGGAAACGTTTTCCAGAGTGGCAAAGAAATCGAGGTTCTCGCGCGCAGTGAGGCGGGGAAAGAAAGTGCGTTCGTGAGCCATGGCGAATCCTACTTTGCAGCGTACGGTATCGCCGTCGAGGAGAGTGTCGGAGCCGCACACGATTACGTTGCCTGCGTCCGGAATCAACATGGTGGAAATCAGCTTGAGGGCAGTAGTTTTGCCACTGCCATTTGGGCCCAACAGCACGAGAACGCCGCCAACTGGGAGGCGCAGCGAGACGCCGCGCAGAGCTTCCGTCGAGCCTGCGCGCTCGCGCCCCACCCAATTAAACAGGGCTGGACGGTGCTGGAAGACCTTGCTGACCGAGTTGAAGACCACTGCATCCATGCTAATTGGTAGGCCAACAGGGCCCATGTACATTTTTGTGGCGAAAACACAGGGAAGCTTTGTATTATAGAGGCTCCTCCCCAGGAGCCGTTTTGTACGGCCCGGCTCAACCCAGCATAATGCACCAATCTTGACCCAACCACTCCTATGCCGCTGATGACGCCAATCTCGTCGCCCACAGAGAGCGCTGGACACTCCCGTAAATTGATGGGCAATCTGGTTAGTCCAGAATGGGAAATGCTGTTGGCGGCGGCCTCTCCGGCGGACGCGACGGCGACGATGAACCGCCTCATCGAGCAACATTTCGATTGGGTGCTTTTCGAGCGACTGGCTGAGACCCATGGGCTGCTGCCCATGGCAGCCTCCAAACTAAGCTCGTTATCTGGAATTCCCGAGGCGATGATGGCCGAGTTGCACAAGATTTGCCAGGAAAACGCCCGCCGTGGCCTGTGGTTCGCGGGTGAGCTGTTTTCCATACTTGAAACGCTATCGGCGGCGGGAATCTTGGCAATCCCTTACAAAGGCCCCACTCTTGCCGCTACCGCGCAAGGCGATTTGGTGTTGCGTCAGTTTCACGACCTGGACATTCTGATTTCGCGCAAGGATTGGCCGCGATCCAAGAAGGCTCTGATCGACGCAGGATTTTCTCCTAAGCTTGAGTTGACTGCACGAGAAGAGAGGGCTTATCTCAAGTCTGCCTGTGACTTTACGTTTCACCATCCTCCTGTCAAGAATATTTTGGAAATCCACTGGGATCTGGTGCCGAACTTCTACAGTGTACAAATTCCTTTGGATCACATGGCAGCGCGGGCAACGCTTGTGGAATTGTGTGGACGAGCTGTACCGTCGCTGTCGCCCGAAGACTTGCTGCTGTGCCTAATGGTGCATGGAGCCAAACATGCGTGGTCACGGCTCTGTTGGGTCTCGGACATTGCGTACTTAATCCAGCGGGTGGAGATGGACTGGAAAACCGTGCGTCGGCGCGCCGAGCGTTGGCACATTGCGCGCATTACACGCATCGGCCTCTTCCTGACGCGGTGGATGCTGGGAGCCGAACTACCGCAGGCGGTCGAGGCCTGGATGCAACAAGATTCCGAGACTTCTGTGCTAGCGGAAACACTTTCGCGCAATGTGTTCCATGACTGCAAGCTTGTTACCGAGTCGCTGGCGTATTTCCGGCTTTTTGCGCGCCAACGGGAAGACATACGCGACCGAGTGCGGCTGTTTGCGCGCCTCGCAACCACCTCCACCCTAAGCGAGTGGAGAAGCGTGCGGCTACCGGAGCCGTTATTCCCGCTCTATGGCGCGGTGCGCGCGTGGCGCCTTGGGCAAAGATTTGTGCGCGGCGGAATGTAACGCCAAGGTTTGTTTGCACTGCCAACCTCGAATATGCTTGTTGGACGCACATACGCCCTGAACCTTGAGCTTTCCAATCTATCTCCGCATTGGTTCAATCTCGCTGCATCCGCATCTTGTTTTTGAAACCCTCGCGTACTTCATCGGATTCCGGCTGTACCTATGGCAACGTCGGAAATATGGGGACGCCGTTTCAGGCCACATGCGCTGGTGGGCGATTTCCGCTGCGGCCGCGGGCGGAGCGCTGGGAAGTAAGATGCTTTACTGGTTGGAAACCCCTGCACTGACGTTAGCGAAATGGAACGATTGGGCCTACATGCTTGGGGGAAAGACGGTGGTTGGAGGCCTACTGGGAGGGCTGATCGCCGTCGAGCTGACCAAAGAACTGGTTGGGGAATCGCGCTCGACGGGCGATCTGTTTGCGTTGCCGCTCGCAGCCGGAATAGCCATCGGGCGTGTTGGCTGCTTCCTGACTGGACTCTCCGATCAAACTTTCGGTCTGCCAACGCGACTGCCGTGGGGTATTGATTTCGGGGACGGCATTCGGCGGCATCCTGCCCAGCTTTACGAAATACTTTTTCTGGTTGCTTTGATTGCGCTACTCACGTGGCTGCAACCCAAACTGCCGCAATCGGGTGACTTGTTCAAGCTATTCATGATCTTGTATCTCGCCTGGAGACTGTGCATTGATTTTCTTAAGCCAGCCGCTCAATTCGCGGGACTTGGTTCAATCCAATGGGCTTGCGTGCTCGGATTGCTGTACTATGGCCGGGACGCTGTGCGCATTGCACATGATGTTATGCTGCCGTTCGCGCGGATGCCGCAGACCAAAGTGTCGGAGGACTAATGAATCAGCCCCCTGGCAAATCCCGGCCAACTTGGAAGCAGGGTCTGCTTATTTTTTTCGGCGGCATTGTCTTGGCGGCTTCCTGTTGCGCTGGGGCTATCGCTTTTGACGGAAAACTTTGGGAAATGTTCTAGTCATCGGTTTTTTTGCTTCACTCTTTTTACTTTTATGGGGCCTCGTGTCTTTGTTCATTCGGATGACGCGCGGCAGCTAGCGCTGGACTGCCAGAATAAAACCCATGAGCGAACAACCTAAGCAAGCTTGGCCCAGCTGGAAACAAGTTCTGGTTCTTATCTTTGGAGGTTTGGGACTGACCTTCGGAGGGGTCGGCCTGGGACTGTTTGCGTGCTCGGGAGCGCAGCCCTCGCAGCACTTCGCTATACTCTCTCAGATCGCGATTGTTGTGGTCCTGATTTCCGTTGGTGTATTTCTGACCGGCCTCATAGGAATGGTGATTCGCGTCGTGCGAAACATTGTTGGAAAGCAGCCCTGAGGAGAGATTGTGTCCTCAAAATCCCAACTCAATTGGCGCCTCGCGCTAATTCTAACAATCGTGGCATTCCTGATTGGAGTGGCATTGGGCGCGGCGGGATTGGTTGCGAGCGGTGGCTTTTCACAAATCGTTCTTTTAGGTCTCGGGACCATTTTTCTCTTTCTATCTTTTGCGGGAGTCTACGTAACGCTGGTAGGCCGTTACTACTATAAAAGCTAAGTCTTTTTTCAGGAGGCCCTTTGCCTGCTCGCGTTCGCCCTTATCTTTATTACGATGTTTGCCTCAGCCTTTGTTCCACCTGCCTTGTCAAGATAGAAGGTAAGATTGTGTTCCAGGATGGCAACGTATTCATGTTGAAGCGTTGCCCGGAACACGGCAGCGAACGGGTGCTCATTGCCGACGACATCGACTACTACCGCCGCTGCCGCGAAGTATTTATCAAGCCTCCGGAAATGCCGCTGGCGTACAACACGCCCGTGCGCTGGGGATGCCCCTACGACTGCGGCCTCTGCACGGATCACGAACAGCACTCCTGCCTCTCCTTGATTGAGGTTACTGACCACTGCAATCTGAGTTGCCCAGTTTGCTACGCGGAAAGTGGACCGTCGCGCACAAGCTTCCGCTCGTTGGCTGAAATCGAACGCATGATGGATGCGGTGGTGCGCAATGAAGGTGAGCCCGACGTAGTACAGATTTCTGGCGGCGAGCCTACGATCCATCCCGATTTCTTTGCCATTCTCGATATGGCAAAAGCCCGTCCGATAAGGCATTTAATGGTGAACACGAACGGCCTCCGCATCGCGCAGGAGGAAGAGTTCGCCAAGCGTCTGGCAGACTATATGCCGAATTTTGAAGTCTATTTGCAGTTCGATTCTTTCGAACGCGAGGCATTGCTGGAATTGCGAGGCTCGGACTTGCGGCGTGTGCGCGAGGAAGCTCTGGAACACCTGAACCGTTACAACATTTCCACCACGCTGGTCGTCACGCTTAAAAAAGGGCTGAATGATGGCGAAATCGGCAAAATCATCGACTACGCCTTGCAACAGCCTTGCGTACGAGGTGTAACTCTGCAGCCGATTCAAGCCGCCGGACGCGTCGAGAATTACGACCCCGCGCGCGACCGACTAACGCTGACGGAAGTTCGGCGCAAGATTTTGGAACAGAGTACGGTGTTTCGTTCTGAAGACGTGATCCCAGTGCCATGCCATCCCGACAGCCTAGCCATGGCTTACGCGCTCAAGGTGGGCGGCAAGATTGTTCCACTTACAGGAATGATCGACCCCAAGATTCTACTGGAAGGTGGCCGCAACACCATTGTCTATGAAGAAGAAAATGCAATCCGCGACCACGTGTTCAAACTATTTTCTACAAACCATTCACCGCAGTCCGGCGCTACCAGCCTTCGCGATCTGCTTTGCTGCCTGCCCCACGTAGCGGCTCCAGCCAACTTGAGTTATGAAAACCTCTTTCGCATTCTCATTATCCAATTCATGGACTCGTACAGCTTCGATGTCCGCTCAGTGAAGAAGAGCTGCATTCATATGGCGCAGCCGGACGGGCGATTGATCCCATTCGATACTTACAACATTTTTTATCGCGACGAATTGGCGCAGACACGCCTGGCGCCGATCCGCGAGAAGACGCGTCCGGAACTGGTTCAGCTTCACGGTTCGATTTAAGGAGTCAACTTGCCAGCCGCCATGTAGTTTTGCGAAGCAATACCAAACGCGTCAGCGACACGATTGAAGAAAGCGAACAACCCTGTGATGTAAACGGCCTCTGCGATCTGATCTTCCTTCCAACCCGCATCGCGCAGCTTCTGCACATCTTCCGTAGTCGAACGGTAGGCTGCTTGTGTAATCAGCTCGACATAATCAAGCAGAACGCGCTCCGCCGCTGTCAGGCCCGCTTCGTCGAGCTTACCCTTCAGAACCGCTGCAACACATTCATCGGTCGCTCCCTGAACACGCAGGAAGTAAGCATGGCTGTCCAGTCAATACGGGCAGCGGTTCAAATACGAAACATGGCTGGCGATCATTTCCTTGGTACGTCGAGAGAGATGCCCTTCGGAAAAATGAACGGTGTTGGAGAAGTCAACAACCTGCCGAAGGAAGTCCGGCCGTGCCCCAAAGCACTGGATGATGCCCGGCACCTGCTGGCGTCCGGAACCAGCGCGCCAATAGTCATAGGCGGCGGCGGTTTCGCCTGTCGCTTCGTGGTCTTCGATGATTCTAATTTTCGTTTTCATATCGAAAGATGAGCTTGCTTTGTTCCGCCCACTTCTTTGAGAACAGCGCATGAACCGGGAGGCCCGTCATTACGACAACCGATCCCAAAACAACTTCTCTAGGGTTATGCCCCGCTAGTAGGACGAGAAGCAGCGCCACGAGCAAGAGAAACACCAGCGGCGTAAAAGGATATCCCGCCGTCAAGATCACGGACTCCGCACTCGTTGGGCGTCGACGAATCACAAACAATCCAGCGACAGTCAACCCTATAAAAGCCACGGCGGCAAAAACAAAGTATCCCAGAATTTGCTGGAAACTGCCCAGAAAAATCAGCGCACAAGCAATTGCGCTTTGCAGTAGGATTGCGTTCGCGGGAGTTCCAAAACGTGGATGGGTACGCGCGAAAACCGGCAAGAATAGGCCATCGTTCGCCATCGCGTAGTAAACCCGGGGAGCGGCCATCATAAAAGCCGCCAGGCTTCCGACCACACACAGAATTACGACTGCCGCAAATGCCGTGCCGCCAGTGGCGCCGAAGAGCTGTTCTCCGGCTTGGGCAACAAAGGTCTCGTCGGAGGTTACCTTCTCAATCGGAACAAGATAGAGAAACGCTGCGCTTACCGCAACGTAAACGATAGTCACAATAAGCACTCCCAGAACGAGCGCTCGCGGCAATGTGCGACCTGGATCGCGAACTTCGCCAGAAATCTTTGTGACATCCCACCAGCCACCAAACGAGAAAAACGCTCCAACCAAAGCCGCCGCCAGCGCTGGTCCGAGCGGCATCGCACCGGAATGTTGCGCTGCGAAGGGAACAAAATTCGACCATGATCCCAAGCGAAATGCAAAGGCCCACACCACAAGCACACCCAGCACTCCGAGCTTGAGCCATGTCATTCCACGCATGAACCCAGCGCTTAAAGGCAAACTGCGAACGTTCATTCCCCCAAGAACTAAGACCATGCTGACCGCCGCCAGCTTGGTGACCAGCGGAGGCCAGTGGAAAATATAGGCGGCATAGCTGCCAACCCCGGTCGCCAGCGCCGCCGTCAGCCCAGGGTCCATCACCAGCAGAGACATCCAGCCATAAAGAAAGGCGATGCGGTCGCCAAAAGCCTCTCGCAGATAGGCATACGAGCCGCCAGCACGCGGGAATCGCCCAGCGAGCTCGCCATAACACAAGGCGCCGCTCACGGTCATGGCACCCATGACGAGCCATGCAATGAGGATCCACATTGGAGATCCTAGCGATTTCGCCATGCCCGCGGGGGTCAGGAAAATGCCTACCGCGATGCATTCTCCCGTGACGACGGCGATGGCAGAGGCCAATCCCAACTCGCGCCGCAAACCTGTTTTGCCAGCTGTAGGTGCGATTTCAGTCTTCATCGTGGTCGCTCATCGGGTATGAATTTCGAATAATACATGTGGGTGTGCGAGGAAGCTCTAATCTTTTTGCAGTATTGCCAGTTGTGATCGTGGTCACTAGGTTATGGTCTGCTCCAACACATCAACCGCATTTGGAAGGCGAATCAGACTCATGAGGGTTGTCTCGAAGCTAATAGGGCGCGTCGCTGGACTAGAGATGGTTCTGGGCATGGTTTTCGGCCTCGTTTTGACCAGTGGAAGCGCTTTTGCGCAGCAAATCACGGGAAAAATACGAGGCACGGTCACCGATCCTGCCGGAGCCGTGGTGCAGTCCGCCACGGTCATTGCGAAACAGGCTGAGACCGGACTGACCCGCACAACGACCACAAGTGCCGACGGGTCGTATCTGCTAATCGAGCTCCCCGTAGGCCACTACCGAGTCGAAACGGCGGCCAAGGGCTTTCAGAAGTACGTTCACGACGGTGTGACCCTAAATGTGAATGAGACGGTGGTCGTGCCGGTTCACTTGATGGTGGGCGCAGAAACGCAGGTCATTCAGATTTCCGGAGACGCCCAGCTGATCCAGGACACCGTCACCACTCTGGGGAAAGTCGTTTTGGAAAAAGAGATTCTGGATCTTCCGTTGGACGGTCGCAACTTCAGCCAGCTCGGGACGCTGCAGCCCGGCGTTGTGCCTCTAACTCCCGGGCTGAAGGAAGCGGGATCGTCTCTCCGCGAAGGACAGGGCTACGCCGTCAACGGCCAGCGTCCGGAATCCAACAACTTCCTGATCGACGGCGCCAATAACTTCAACGGTGTGGATGGCGGCTTTGTCTTGAAGCCACCGGTGGATGCGATCAGCGAGTTCCGAATTCTTACGCACAATTCGAATGCCGAATTCGGTAACAGCCTGGGCTCCACGACAAACATCATCACCAAGTCTGGAACCAATCAGCTCCACGGAGCGCTCTGGGAATTCCTGCGAAATGACGTTTTCGACTCAAAAAACTATTTCGCATCGAAGGTCGAGCCGCTGAAACAGAACCAATTCGGCGGTACCATCGGCGGTCCGATTCGCAAAGATAAGACTTTCTTCTTTGGGTTCTATGAAGGCTTTCGCAACCGCCAGGGTGTAACTGCGGGGTCAACTGTGCCTTCGTTGAAACAGCGGACTGGGGATTTCTCCGAACTGAAGGGCCCGTTACTTCTTTTATTCACAAATCCGCCCCATCCGTTCCCGAACAACCAATTGCCTTTCATCAACCCACTTTCTCAAAAGCTACTGAGCCTTTTTCCTCTTCCCAACAACGGTCTCAATACCTATACATCAACGCAGACCAAGCGAGAAGATTTCAACGAGCATGGAGCCAAGCTGGATCACTATCTCTCTGTCAACGATGTATTCAACTTCCGCTACACAATCAATGACGGCACGCGGTTCGACCCCCTATCGCCAGCGGGTGCCAGTGTGCCGGGATTCCCGGTGGGGGAGGATCAACGTGCCCAAAGTTTCGCAGCACAGGAAACCCATACTTTCTCGCCGTCCATGGTGGGCGTGTTCCGATTCTCCTTCTTGCGGAATAAGTTCCTCTTTGGCCAACACACGAATCACACCACGCCCGCAAGCCTGGGCTTCCAGTACCAACCCAGCCTGGATATCGCGATCGGCCCCCCATTTCTGCAGGTCAGAGGCTACACTACCGTCGGAGATCCCATTACCGGGCCGCGTGATAGCTACGAAAATGCGTACGACTACAGCGGGTCGCTGAGCTGGGTTCGCGGCAAGCACGAACTTAAGTTTGGTGGCGGATTCCAGCATCTGCATGTGAACGCGCTACAGGGCATTGCGACCAACGGTTTTTTTGTCTTCTCCCAGTTCCCAATCAACGATTCTTTCGCCAGCTTCCTTTTTGGCGACCCCGTCTTCTTCCTGCAGGGCCGGGGCGACTTCTCGCGTGGTATCAGCGGCAAATCGCTCAATGGGTATGTGCAGGACACCTACAAGGCCTCGTCCAAGCTAACTCTGAATCTCGGGTTACGCTACGAGCTTCCCTTCCCCTACACCGAAGCCAAGAACCGACAAACACTGTGGATTCCAGGCAGGCAGTCCACCGTACTTCCGAGCGCGCCTCCGGGGCTGCTCTATCCGGGAGATAGGGGCGTACCGGATGGGCTGATTCCCACCTTCAAGAAGGGCTTTGCACCGCGCGTGGGCGTGGCGTGGGATCCCACCGGAAGCGGAAAATGGCTGGTTACTTCCGCCTATGGAATCTTCTACGAGCCTTACTACACAGGGCAGGGTGGCCCACTGCAGTCGCCAATCAGCGCCCCTCCCTATCTGCAAACGGCGCAGGTCAGCGGCACGTTTGCTCCAAATTTCTTTGCTGACCCTTACAATGGCAACCCGCCTCCTCTCAACACATTTGCGACGCCTTTGACCAATCTGACGCTGGCTCCGAACTTGCCGCTGCCTTATGCGCAGGATTGGGATCTAAATGTGCAAAGGTCTTTGGGCCAAGATCTGCTGCTCGCAGTCAGCTACGTCGGAACGAAAGGAACGAAGCTGCCGCGCTTCATTGAAGCGAACCCGGCCGTTTACATTCCCCTCTTCGACAAAAGTGGAAATCCGAACTCAACCACAAACAACGCCGACCAACGTCGCATTCACTCCGGATGCACGCTCGCCGATCCGCCCAGCAGTTGCCAGTTTTCCTCGACAGGTCTGATTACGGGCATCGCGAATTCCTCCTACAACGCGCTGGAAGCCAGCCTGCGAAAGCGCTTCAGTCACGGATTGTCTTTCCTGGCTGCCTACACCTACTCGAAGGCGATTGATGATGTGTCGTCGTTCAACATCTCGGGGTCGGGCTCCATCGAGACGGCGGGCGAGAATGATCTGGCGCAAAACCCGGCCAACCTCGCAGCGGAGCGCGGGCCTTCGCTTTTCGACGCTCGTCATCGGCTCGTCTTTAGCTACCAGTGGAGCCTCCCCTTCTGGCAACGTCCGCAAAACTGGTATCAGAAGGCTCTCGGGGGTTGGCAGCTCAACGGAATCGCAACCATGATGAGCGGAACGCCGTTCACGGTGTTCGATTCGAATGATGTTTCCGTGCAAGGCGGCTCACCGGAAATTACGGGGTTTTCCGCCAATCGTCCGAACCTGGTGGCCGGACAGAAGCCGAATTCCGGTCCGCGCAGCGTCAACGCATGGCTCAATGCGAGCGCTTTCGCAAGAATCACACAGGACCCGAAGTCGCCAGTGCAGCAATTTGGGAACGAAGGCCGCAATGCCGCGCTGGGGCCTCAGTACGCGAATTGGGACTTCTCCACTTTCAAGGACATTCACCTGACGGAATCGAAAGAACTGCAATTCCGGGCGGAGTTCTTCAATATCCTGAACCACACGAACTTCCATCTACCGAACAGCGACATCAGCTCGCCCACCTTCAATTACATTTTGAAGGCGGAGAACGCACGACGGATTCAGTTTGGATTGAAGTTCCGGTATTGACAGGTGAACTCTAGATTTGTCGTTCCGAACAGCTCTATCGTGAGGAATCTGCTATTTTTCTTTGCGTTTTTCCGTGCGATCCACAAAACACAAAGCCCCTTCCAGTATTGGAAGGGGCTTCCCAATTTCAAACAAAACCAGTGCGATTACTTCTTTTTATCGGCGGGCTTTTCTGTCTTCATTTTCGGCTCTTCCATCTTGGCTTCGCGGAAACCGGCCTTGGCAGCATCGGCTTCGCTGGCATATTGGCCATGCTTGGTCTTGCCGTAAAACTTGTCGCCCTCTTTGTGGTAGACCTTGGTGTTGAAGTTCACCCATACCGAGCCATTGCCGGGCTGCGCCACGGGAATGCTGGGCGCTTCCATCTTGGCCTTCTTTCCCTTGGCTGCAGGAGCCGGTGCCGCCGCTGGCGCAGCTTGGCCAAAGCTCAGCGCGCTTGCCAAAACGATCAGCGTCAAGAACGAAATCAGTTTGCTAATTTTCACGAAAGTTCTCCTAGGGATGCAGCTCCGTTCTCTTACGTCACGCCGACGGGCCACTGCCGAAGAGAATTCTACCATTTTCTGGAACTTGGGAGACCGCAGGAAAGGGGTGCAGTCACAGACAGCGCAATCGACTTAGATGGGTTTGTATCCGCGGAACAAATAAACCAGGTCGATGATCAGGATAATCACGACCATCAATTCCAGCACGAACGCGCGGCTCTGATGGAATTGGTCAACCATGAACCGGTAGAGATCTTCCGCGGTATCCAGCTTTTTCTGAACGAGGTTCTTGTAATCTGGAACACCAACCTTGGCCGCAGCCAGCTTGTACAAACGCGCGGAGAACATGTCGCTCAAGAACTTAATGGCATTGTCGGCACGCTCGGTCAGTTCGGTCACATCGAGCAGCACGGTATGCAGACGCGACGCGGCTTTGGCCAGGCGCCAACGAGAAAACCATCCCGTCCCCTGTTCCAAAACCTTGTATACCGACGCCAGTTGCAGCGTCAACAACTCGTCGTAATGGCGGAATTCAAGCAACTGCGAATTGGAATACTCCAGCAGCTGAATAGCAGTCTCCGCGCCAGCGACGGTGTCATACAAAAACGCCCCGTTCCAGCCGATGACGGCAATATCATTCGGGTAATAAGACATGCGCGATTGCAAAATCTCCGAGCGCTCGCCTTCCGACAGGCGTGAAGTCTCTCCGCGAACTATTTGCGCCACCTGATCGCCGTACTTCGCCAGTAGCTCTTCTGGCGTAGGATTCCCCTCCACTTCGCGCACGTGAAAAATGAAATAGTCCTCAGTGAGCCAATCTTCGTAGGGCTTCACGAGAGCGGGCTCGGCGCGCTTTAGCTTTTCCTTGGCAATTTTCCAGGCGCGGCTTTCAAAATCCGTGTCCCATTCCCAGCGGCTGGCCAACTGCACCAGTGCGTCCCAATCACCTTGGAACGGCAACTCGAAAATCACGCTGACCACGCCGTAGTCGTAATACTTGATCTGGCCTTCCAGCTTTTCTCCAGTATCGAGAACCAGCGGCTCCAGCCGCTCGACCACGGGAGGCTGTCGGAATCGGGCATAGGTCGGAGCCAGGTGCTTGAAGCCCAAGTCTGCCCGGCGCGCGTCCAAGAGGTTGCGGACATCGTCCAGCCGAATCTCCTCCGCGACGTCGAACTGCATCAGGACCATGGCAGAGCCTTGCACAACGGTTCCGGGCTCGCGCGCGCCGACCTGGGGCTCGGGAAGAGCCCCGGCAACGGTCGTACTGGTAGAGGTCAGACTCATAACGGGACTTTGTGTCGGGAACCCGGACCGGGACCCATAATGCACAGGCTGTCTCATTGTAACCCTTGGGGGAGGTTGAGGACAGAGAGTAAACTCTAGAAGTCTATGTCGGAGCTAAGTCCTTTTATATAAATAGCTTAGGACGCCAGCCGCGGCTCCCAGCAACGCCAACGACCCAACCGCCTTCTGCATGGATCGACGGATTTCCTGGTCGCGCCGGGCCACGCTGGGCGTCTCGGGATAAGCATCCTGAGAAGGCGTTAGAGGGTCCCCAGCACCCTCCTGCAGCGCCATCTGCAGGACCTCGGCCAAGTGGAGAGCGTGGCGGTCGGTGCCTTGCGCGATCTGTTCCCGGCAACTGAAACCATTGGCGATGATGATCGTGTCGGGGGTAGCTAGGCGGACCGCAGGCAACAGCTCAAGCTCTCCAACTTGTTGAGAAATTTGATACTTTTCCTCCTCGAAGCCAAACGGCCCAGCCATACCGCAACACCCTGGAGCGGGAGCGTGGAAATCGAGGCCCATGCGCGTGAGGACCGCCTCTTCGTCCATCATCTTCATGATGGCTTTGTGATGGCAGTGCCCGTGAACTAGAGCCTTTCGGCGAAGCTGCGGAAGAACGAAATGCTGCGCCTTCTTTTCCAGGAACTCGCTAAGCAGGTAAGTCTGTTTGGCCAGACGGTGGGCGCGATCATCGTGGGGAAACAGATTGCAGAGTTCGTCGCGGAAGACGGCCACGCAGCTGGGCTCGAGGCCAACCACGGGGATTCCGGCGGCGATCTTTGGGCCGAGCACATCGAGCGTTTCGAGGAGTAGCCGCTTAGCTCGATCCAGCATGCCGAAGTCGTACAGCGGCCGACCGCAGCAGAGGCTCGCTTGCGGAACCAGGACTTCATAGCCAGCCGCTTCCAGAACTTCGACCGCTGCGCGCGCGGTTTCCGGATGGAAGTAGTTATTGAAGGTATCCGCCCACAGGATGACCTGCGGACGAGCCGGAGCTTGAGCCGACGATTGAGCGGGCGGATGCTTCCTGAACCACGCTCGAAAAGTCTCTGCGGCAAACGCGGGTATTTTGCGTTCGGGCGAAACTCCTGCCAAAAACTTTGTCACATCTCCTACCAGCGGAAGTTGCGTAAACAAGTTCGCCAGCCCAGGCATATGAGAAGCAAGGCGCGCGAAGAAATCGACATTCCCGAAAGCATAGTCACGCAGCGGGCGCGAGCGGCCTTCGTAGTAGTGGGAAAGAAACTCCGACTTGTATGTGGCAACATCTACACCAACCGGGCAATCGCTCTTGCAACCCTTGCAGGAAAGGCAGAGGTCGAGCGAGCGCTTTACCGTTTCATCGCGCCAGCCATCTTTCAGGACATCGCCGTTCATCAACTCCCACAGCAGGTGCGCGCGGCCGCGCGTCGAATGCTCCTCATCGTGCGTAACGCGGTGGCTCGGACACATCAAGCCACCTTCTTCGCGACGGCATTTTCCTACACCCACGCAGCGCAAAGTAGCGTGCGCCATGCTGCCGTGATCGTCCGGGAACTGAAAATGCGTCGGCGGCTGCCACACCTTCAGCTCTGGATGCACGCGAAGATTTTCGTCCATCCGGTAGGGCTCGACGAGTTTGCCGGGATTCATACGCCATTCCGGATCCCACAGCGCTTTAAATTCACGGAAAGCCTGGATTAGCTCCGGGCCGAACATTCTTGGCAGCAGTTCGGCGCGCGCCTGGCCGTCGCCATGTTCGCCGGAGATTGAGCCGCCCAGCCCGACGCAAAGATCCGTAGCCTCTTCCATGAACTGACGGAACTTCTGCACGCCGTTATGCGTTTCGAAATCGAAATTTATGCGCATGTGCACGCAGGCATGGCCAAAGTGTCCATAGAGAGCGCTGCGATAACCGTAGCGTCCATGCAGTTTGCGAATCTCGCGCAGATAGAAGCCGAGCTTCTCGGGAGGGACTCCGGCATCCTCCCAGCCTTCCCAACTCAGCGGCTCCCCGGGGACGTGAGAAACCGCGCCCAGAGCGCTTTCTCGCACTTGCCACACACGCTGCGCCTGACGTTTATCGGGATAAAGACGGACTTTGGGAGCTGGCGAACCGCGGCTGAGGCCTTCGACCATACTCCGCGCTTTGTCGTCGGCTTCCTTTTGCGTATCGCCGCCGAATTCCGCCAGCAGCCATCCACCGCCTTCGGGAAGAAGCGCCAAGCCTTCCGCGTTCATTTTTTGACGGCGGGTAAAATTCACCAGAACTTCGTCGATGCCTTCGAGGCCAATCGGTCCGTAAGACATCAATTCTGGAACATGATCGCCACATTGATAGATGTCGGGATAAGCGACGACAGCTAGCGAGCGAAACTGCGGACTCTCGATGAGGCGGCACGTGGCTTGCAGCACGGTGACGCACGTCCCTTCGGAGCCGACCAGCGCACGCGCAACGTTGAATCCGTTCTCGGGCAACAGGTAATTCAGGTTGTAGCCGGAAACGCGGCGCGGAATATTCGGGTACTTCGTGCGAATAAGATTCCCGTAGCGATCTCGCAGCAATCGTAGGCCAGCGTAAATCTCGCCGCGACGTCCACCTTGGCGGATGACTTGTTCCAATTCGACTTCGGTAGTCGCGCCAACGTTCATGCGCACGCCGTCGTAGGTCAAGACATCGAGTTCTTCGATGTTGTCATCCGTCTTGCCGCCCATGACCGAATGCACGCCGCAGGAATTGTTGCCAATCATGCCGCCGATGGTGCAGCGGTCGTGCGTGGCGGGATCCGGAGCGAACGTAAGATGCCGAGTTTCGGCGGCGTTGCGCAGAGAATCTAAAACAACGCCGGGCTGCACGCGGGCTCGACGCTCGTTGAAGTCGATTTCAAGGATGTTGTTGAGGTATTTCGAAAAGTCCAGGACTACGGCGACGTTGCAGGTTTGCCCCGCGAGCGAGGTGCCTCCGCCACGACACAGCAGCGGCGCGCCATGTCCACGGCAAATTGCAATGGCTGCGACGACATCCTCGATGTCGCGCGGTACAACCACGCCGATGGGGGGCTGGCGATAATTCGACGCGTCCATCGAATAGAGCGCGCGGCTGCCATCGTCAAAGCGAATTTCTCCGCGAAGGTGACGGCGTAACGCCGCTGCGAGAGATTCCGCATCGACATTCGCGGATTTGGCTGCACGGGCGAGTTCGGCAAGGCGGTCGGTCATGGTTTGCTATCTAGAACCGAATCGACATTCTCACGCTTTGTCATTCCGAGCGAAGAGAGGAATCCCTTTTACTGGAAAGACTGTTGACGACGAAAGGGATTCTTCGCTGCGCTCAGAATAACAATACTGTGCGTATCTACTTCGTTTCGTTTATGACGTTTTTGACTCCGCCTACGACCGCGAAATTAATGTGCGTCTTGCCATCCTTCGGCTGGATCTCAATCGTTGTCATTCCATTATCGCTGGTTGCGACGATCGAATACTGATCGCCTTCTTTTTCGTTGATCATCGCCTTCGGATAGTGCGACTTGTAAAATTCGTAGACTTTTTGAGGAGGGTCGTCACTCTCAAATTCAACGCCCGCAGTGTTGATGCCCGCGATCCCCGCAGTGACTGCTCCACTCTCTGTCACCTTGGCCCCAGGATAGAGATCGATGCCCAGGCGTTTCGCGATTTCCGGCGTCAGTTGATTGGCCTCGACCTTCCCCAAAGGGCTTACGATGCGAACCTTTTCACCATTCTGCTCAATACGGGACGCACTGATAATTTTCGCTGCGCGGTAGGCGAAGAAGGTTACTGCGACAATTCCAAGGACAAAGACGGCAGCCAGGGCTCCCAGTGCGATGAGGATTGGCTTGAGATTGCTCTTCCGAGGAGTTGGCGGCACAACAGAAGGGGCAACAAACGATCCTGGTCCAGCCTGCGCGCCCGAAGTTGCTGGCGCTCCACACTTAGCGCAGAACTGCGCGGTTGCATCTAGATTCGAACCACATGCGTTGCAGAAGGCCATGGCTTTATCCTTTAATCTTGCTGTGGCTCGGCATTACGACAGGCTGCGGCCTCACCAGCCTCGCAGTATATCGCAGGGAGGGAGTGCTTCTCGCTAAGAAAACGGGAATCTGGCAGGGCGGAGAAGTTGCTGGAAATCCGATTGGGACTACTGGGCAAAGGCGAGGACGCCCGCGCCTCCATCTACGAGTTAGAGCCAGGCTCGGGTGCCAAAGTCGGCGAGTGAAAGCGTTAGGAGGAGACCCAGAAAGAAGATTGCTGCTATGATCGCGGCTTTGGTCATCTTTTCGCTGGTGTACTTCACATGCATGAAGATGAGGACTACCAGCGTAGCCTTAAAGCTGGCGATGGCAAGCGCGACGATGGTATTGAACGGACCGAGATCCAGCGTGGCCACAAAGTAAGTGACACCGGTCATCACGAGAAGTGTGATGCCGATCGTCGCATACAGCCACAACGGAACGACATGATGTTGATTTTCAGACATAAAAATTCCGTGTCACTTCCGGCTAATTAAATACAACAGTGGAAACAAATAAATCCAAACCACGTCGACGAAATGCCAATAAAGGCCGATGTTCTCAACCGGCGTGTAATATGCTGTGCTGAACTTGCCGCGGGCCGTCGCGACGACCAGATACGCCATCAATCCAAGGCCGATGACCATATGCAGCGCATGCATTCCGGTCATGGCAAAGTAAATCGAGAAGAACATCTGCGCGTGGTACTGGTTGACGACGTAGTCCGGATGGCCGAGAAGCTTTTCCGTAAATGAAAAGTCAGCGCCAGGCACGTGATGTTCCACGAACTTGTCGTGGTATTCCTTCGCCTTGACACCAAGAAAAGCCGAACCAAACAGCATAGTGAAGAGAAGGAAGACGATGAGCAGCTTCTGCTTACCGAGCTGCGCGCAGCGCACAGCCATAGCCATCGTCCAGCTGCTGACAAGAAGTACGGCGGTGTTGAAAGCTCCCCAGCCCACGGCAATTGACTGACTGGCTGCGGCGAAATCATTGAAATACTTGAGGCGGTACACCAGGTAGGCGCAGAACATGCCGCCAAAAAACATGACTTCCGTGACCAGAAAAAGCCACATCCCCAGCGAGGCGGTATTCTGCTGCTGCTCCATGGTCATGAAGTGGTGGCGGAGCTCGGGATGATGGTCAGGAGAATGGACCGCGGCGTGACTATCGCTCAACGGGGATCTCCTTCAATTCGTCGTAGTTGTAAGCTTCGAAGTCCACAACCGGGTCCACATCGAAATTAAATGTTGGCGGCGGAGACGAGGTCTTCCACTCCAGGCCGGCGGCGTTCCACGGATTGTCGCCCGCCACTTCACCGTAACGCAAAGACCAGAGCAAATAGACCAAGGGGAACAAATATCCGATACCCAGGATGGTGGCACCCGCCGTCGACAACACGTTCAAAACCTGGAATTCGGGCGGATATTGATAGTACCGTCTCGGCATACCCACATAGCCGAGGATAAACTGCGGGAAGAACGTCAGGTTGAAGCCAACGAACCCGATCAGAGCCGCCAGCTTACCCATGCTTTCGGGATACATGCGGCCCGTGATCTTGGGCCACCAAAAATGGAGTCCCCCTAAGTATGCCATGACCACGCCGCCGACCATGACGTAGTGGAAATGCGCGACCACAAAGTAGGTATCCGTAACGTGAATGTCGACACCCAGCGTCGCAAGGAACAACCCGGTCAATCCGCCAATGGTGAACAGTCCGAGAAAACCGAAGGCATAAAGCATTGGAGTCTCATAGGTGACCGACCCTTTGTACATGGTCGCCGTCCAGTTGAAGACCTTGATGGCGGAAGGCACACCGATGAAGAACGTGAGAAACGAGAAGATGAGCGCAGCGTAGACCGACATTCCGGCGACAAACATGTGGTGCGCCCAAACCAGGAAGCCAAGCACAGCAATGGCAACGCTGGAGAGCGCCACAAAATTGAAGCCGAAGATGCGTTTGCGCGAAAAGCACGCAATCAGTTCGCTGATGATGCCCATGGAGGGCAAAATCATGATGTAAACGGCAGGGTGACTGTAGAACCAGAATAAGTGCTGAAAGAGGAGCGGGTCGCCGCCAAGTTTAGGATCGAAGATGCCGAGGTGGAATACTCGCTCAAGAACCAGCAGCACCAGAGTGATAGCGATTACGGGCGTGCCCAGAACCATGACCAGGCTGGTGGCGTAGTGCGCCCAGATAAATAGCGGCAGCCGCGACCACGTCATACCGGGTGCCCGCATGCGGTGGATGGTGACAATGAAGTTCAGTCCGGTAAAGATGGACGAGAAGCCGTTAATGAAAGCCGCCAAGCCCGCTTCGATTACCTTAGGACTGGCGAAGGCCGTGCTGTAAGGCGTATAGAACGTCCAGCCTGTATCGACGCCGCCGGTGATGATTACGTGCAACATCAGAGCACCAGCAATCACATACAGATACCAGCTCAATAAGTTAATGCGCGGGAACGCGAGATCCTTGGCTCCGATCATGAGCGGAACCAGGAAATTGCCGAGAATCGCAGGCACGACAGGGATCAGAAAAAAGAACACCATCACGATGCCATGGCCCGTGAAGAGCCGGTTGTAGGTATCGGCCTGCACCAGGTCGCCCGCTGGCGTCAGCAGTTCAAGGCGAATCAATAGCGCGTAAATGCCCCCGATAAAAAAGAAAAATGTAATCGAGAGCATGTAAAGGATGGCAATGCGCTTGTGGTCGACTGTAAGCAACCACGACTTCACGCCATGCTCCGCGTTGAGGTAGTTCGTTCGCTGTTGTGGTGGTAGTACTGCGGTCGCCATATTTATTGCACCCGTCTTATTTCGAACTTCTTAGCTGCCAGCCTCTTAGCTGCAATCATCATTATCGCGAACGTCCAGACTTCATTTGCGGCGGGCCCTTCTCGGCCTTCGCCGGGGCCGCACCTGCAGCCTGACCGGACGAAGGAGTGAGCGATTTTACGTAAGCCACC
This sequence comes from Acidobacteriaceae bacterium, assembly GCA_025352065.1. Classification (GTDB taxonomy): domain Bacteria; phylum Acidobacteriota; class Terriglobia; order Terriglobales; family Acidobacteriaceae; genus JANXUC01. Next base: position 36,130 of record JANXUC010000157.1, read on the forward strand.
AGCGCCGCGAGTTGCTCTTCGCTGATGATTCCCTGGAAGGTCGGCATCACTGGCCTGAATCCGGCAACGACCTTGGCTCCGGGATCCAGAATCGATTCGCGAAGATAGTTTTCATCCACCATCACGCTGCGACCATCTTCCAAGGCAACCGGTCTTCCGTAAATGCCTGCGAGCAATGGACCGCGACCTTGCGTATCCGAGCGATGGCAGGAAGCGCAGCCGAGTTCGGCAAAAGCCTTCTCGCCGGTTTGCGCCAGTGGCACGCTGGAACTGCCGCCATTCAGCCAGGTCTGATACTCCGCTTCCGGCTGGACAATGATGCTGCCGATCATGCCGGAATGCTGGGTTCCGCAATATTCCGCGCAGAACAGATGGTAGGTTCCCGGCTGTGTGGCGCGGAACCACATGATGGTATAACGACCTGGCAAAACGTCTTGCTTAATTCGAAATGCGGGAACGTAGAAGCTGTGAATCACGTCCATGGAGGTCATGATCAGCTTTACATCTTTACCGAGCGGCACATGAAGCGTATTGATCTCGCGCGGCCCCTCGGGATGCTCCATCTTCCACATCCACTGTTTTGCAACTACATAAATTTCGCTGGCATCCTGGGGTGGTGTACGTTCGTGGAAAAAGATGAGCGCGCCGCCGAGAAAGAAAGCGAAGAAGAAAAACATGGGGAGCACCGACCACGTGATCTCCAAGAAATGTGAGCCCTCAATCGCCGTGGGTTGCACCCCGGGCTTACGGCGGAACTTGACCGAAAGAAAGGCTACAGCACCGAAGATAAGGACGCACATGACGACCGAAACAAGAACCAGAAAGATATAGAGCGCGTCGACGCCTTGCGCCCAGTTGGACGCCGACTCTGGCCAAAATGGAGTATTTCCCATGACTATCCGATCCGTCCCGTGGCCGTCTGAAGGGACGACTCACGGCGAAACAATATGAGGACAAAGGCACCCAGTACGAGCACCGTGGCGACGCCTGCCACCCGCAAGACGTTCATAATCACCGCACCATACCGCCCGGTCTGCGGGTTGTAGTGGTAGCAGTACAGCAACACCTGATCCACCATCGTGCCGATCTTGTTTTGCGAGGCTTCAATCAGTCCGAAGCGCAAATCTTTGGGTGCGAATTCGATGCCGTAAAAATATTTTGAAATCTTGCCTTTTGGCGTAAGCACCACCACGGCCGCAGCATGTACCCACTGCATCGAGTGCGGGTCGAATTGATAATCAAAGCCTACCGACTTAGTCAGAGCCTGAATATTCTGCTGATCGCCCGTGAGAAAGTGCCAGCCCTGTTCGGCGCCGTCGCGTCGATAGCGTAGCAGCAAGGATTTTTTCTTCGCGGCGGCCATTTCAGGCGTTTCGCGCGGATCGAAGCTGACCGTAACGATGTCGAAATCCTTGGCGGGAGTGAAGTTCACCGCTTTCAACGATCCGATCACGCCACTCTGCACTTCATTGCACAGCATCGTACAGTTGAAGTAGGCCAAGTTGAGGATGACCGGCCGCTTGCCAAAATAATCGCCCAGACGCACAGACTTCCCGGTCTCGTCACGAAACTGAAGGTCCATCGGGACCTGCGCATCAAGGTGCTGATCCACGCCAATGCCCTTCAGCGTGGGTAAGCGTTCCCCAGATTGCGGCGTGTTCAGCTGAATGATGTCACCCTTCATTTGCGCGACGACCGGAAGGGCGCACAAAAACAGCGCAGCCACCAACCCACTCAACTTCGACAGCCACCCGAATTGGAATTCCTTCTTCAAAGCTCAACCTAATCTCTATAACTTATCCGCTTGTCATTCCGAAGGGTTTCAGCCCCGAGGAATCTGCTACTTCTTTTTCTTCGCTGGCGCAGCTTTTATCGCTCCGACAAGTTCGCTAGACTCAGGCGGCGTTGCGACTGCCACCCCACGCGTAGGTAATCCGCGCGCAGCGACTAATTCCATCGCACGGTTGATCGGAATTCGCGCCTCTCCTGAATCCTTATCCACCCAGCCATAACTCTGGAGCTTGGCTTCCTCTCCATACAGCTGTTCGCGCATTTCCTGGACATCGTCACGTTGCAGCCGCGGCTTCGGAAACGCCTCAACTTCCATCACATCCATGGGATCGTTAGATTTTGGATTCGAAGTCATGTGACGCGTATCCGGCTTCATCGGAACCATCGGGTTGGCGGCAACGTGATCCATCTGCGTGCTTTCCAGATAGTGATACATTCCCACCACGATGAAGAAGCTGACGATACACATCACGGCCAGCCCAATCAGCGAACCGACGATGGCACCCGTGCTGAAGTCCTCATGCTCGTAACCGTCACGCGCGTTGGAACCGTTCGAAGGATTCTTAGGGTGATTACTCATGCGCAGGCTCCAAAACCGCTCCGGTCAACGGAGCATATAGCGGCAGCAGCGGTCGTCCTTGCAGGTTGCGGAAGAACAGGGCCACCCACACCCCTCCTATCGCAACCGGGACGACCACATTCAGCCAGTGAAAGTAGAATCCGCCTTTGTTTTCAAAATTTGGCATGATCAGCCAGTACAGGTCCAGATAGCGCATAAACAGCATCCAGCACGCGACCTTAACCAGGGTACCCTTGTTCTTTTTCAGTTGTGCCGATAGCAACATCATGAACGGCACTACAAAATGGAACAGCGCCAGGAACAGCCCGAAATACTGCCAGCCACCGTGCAGGCGATCTTTGTACCAGGTAATTTCTTCCGGGAGGTTGCCTGCCCACATAATGAGCCACTGCGAGAATGCAAAGTACGCCCAGACCATCGTAAAGGTCAGCATGAACTTTCCGTAATCATGCAGGTGGTCAATGTGCAGAAGCGCCTTCATGGGCTCGTAACGCGCCAAAATCACAGCCACGATTGTGGCCAAGCACAGCGCGGACAGTAACTGGCCAATCAAAAACAGCAGTCCATAGATAGTCGACGTCCAGCCGTACGAAAGCGACATGACCCAATCAACTGCCGCAAAGGTTATGGTGAATCCGAACAGAAGTGCGCCCGGTCCGGCCAACGCGCCCAAACGCGAGTGACTGCGATTGCCCGGCGAGTCTTGTTGCTTCGACCACTCCGTAAAAAAATGAATCAACAGGAGCCAGATCGCGAAGTATACGGCTCCGCGCGCGGCGAACTTGTCCAGCGACAGATATTCCCCGTGAATCCAACGAAGGGATTCGCTATTCGCCAGCAAATCCGCTTTAGCCCACGGATAAAGACGCGGCACTCCCAAGCAGAGTGGAATAAACAGGAAAAACATGATCCAGCAATTCTTGGCGGCAGCTTCCAGAATTCGCCGAATGACCAAGCCCCATCGGCCATTGGTCAAGTGAATAACAAGAAGCAAACCGAGCGATCCCAGCGACACGCCGAGCCACGCCATGAATCCGAGGAGATAAGCACGGAAGAATGCATCGGGCGAGGTGAAATATCCGATCAAAGCTAACAGCCCAAAAAACACTCCAACCACAAGCGAACGGCTGCGAATCTTATCCATCGCCGCTGGCACAGCGAAATCAGCGGGATTGAGGCGGCTGAGTGTGCTGACTTCGGTGCTCATTCCACGCCTCCTTCTTTCTTCTCTTCCTTCTTCGGAGGAGCAGGCGTCACGAGAGTCGCTCCCGAAGGCGCGTCGCCCTCAAACTTTGGCAACGCAGTCGGCAGGTTCAAGCCCGCCGGAACGTCCGCTGCGCCTGCCTTCTGGCTCAATTGCAGCGCGCGAATGTAAGCAATGATGGCCCAGCGATCTTTCGCCGGAATTTGCCCGGAGTAGCCTTGCATGATGCCCAAACCGTTTGTGATCACGTCGAAGTAGTAGCCAGCCGGAGCCTTCTGCAAACGCTCAATATGGTACGAGGGAGGCATGCGGCTAAAGCCTCTTGACGGAATCATGCCCTTGCCATCGCCAACGCGCGAGTGACACGGTGCACAGAAAATATTGTAGCGCTCCTGCCCTCGCTCCAGCACATCATGTGTAATGGAAAACGGCATGACTTCACCGGGATTATTGCCGATTTTGCCGGTGTAGAAATAAGAATCTTCATGCAGTTGGCCGCGCGCAACCGTTCCGTCGATCAGCAAGCGAGCCGAGCGCATGTCCGGGAAAAAATCATTGCGCGCTTGCGGCTTATAGCGCGGCTGGTCGTGCATATCCTGCCGGCAGGCGGAACAAATCGTTAGGATCAGCAGTGCTGGAACTAAAATCTTCACGCGCGTCACTCGGGCACCTCCGCGATGGAGATGGGCTTTAAGCCTTCGAGGAAGCGGCGCGTTTGTGGCGCATCGAACTTCGGATCGGCGGCAAACACACACAGGAAGAAGCGATCCTGCGAAGCTCGCTCGAATTGCGGAACGTTAAACACGGGATGATGGGGTCGCGGTAAATCATTGAGAAACAGCATTCCGCCGACCGCCGAGAGCCCGCCAAAAAGCACGGTTAGTTCGAACGTGACGATGACAAACGCCGGCCAGGAATTCAGTGGGCGTCCTCCAATGTTGATGGGATACGCAATCGTCGAAACCCAATATTGCAGCCCGAACCCGGTAAACATGCCAACCAATCCGCCAATAAGGCAGATCAAGCCAACACGATCTTTGTGGAAACCAATGGCCTCGCTCAAGCCATGCACTGGGAATGGGCTGTACGCTTCAATATCGTTATAGCCGGAGCGATGCGTCGCCTTTGCGGCTTCCACCAAATCCGTCGCCGAACCAAACTCCGCCATCAATCCGTTCAGGTCGCTCATTTATGCTTCGCCTCCGCTTCCGGCAAAAGCATGCGAATTTCAAAAATGGAGATCATGGGCAGCACACGCACAAACAGGAAAATCAACATCAGGAACAATCCAATGGTTCCGAAGTAAGTCGCCCAATCCCACTTCGTGGGATAGTACATGCCCCACGAGGACGGCACGAAGTCGCGATGCAAACTGAGAATGACGATGACGAAACGTTCCAGCCACATGCCGGCGAGAACTACCAGCGAAATCAAGAACAGCAGGAACGGGCTGCGGCGCACGGACTTAATCCAAAGCACCTGCGGAATAATAATGTTGCAAATCCACAGCGCCCAGTAGGGTCCAGCATACGGACCGAAGAAGCGGTTATGAACAGTGAACCAGTCAATCGACTTCGGCCCGGAATACCATGCCATGTAGATTTCGAGAATATAGCCGTAAGCGACAATCAGTCCGGTCGCGAGCATGACCTTGGCGGCGTTCTCAAGATGCCGCTCGGTGATCATGTCTTTCAAGTTGTAAACGGCGCGCACTGGGATCGCCAGGATCAACACCATGGCGAAGCCGGAGTAAATAGCGCCCGCTACAAAGTACGGCGGGAAAACGGTCGTATGCCAGCCGGGCATGATGGAAATTGCGAAGTCGAAGCTCACGACCGTGTGGACGGACAGCACCAGCGGCGTCGAGAGACCCGCGAGCAACAGGTAGGCGCTCTCATAACGATGCCAGTGACGCGCTTCTCCGCGCCAGCCCAAGGCCAAGGCTCCATAGATGAAGCGCGGTATTGGCGTCGTGGCACGGTCACGCAGCGTAGCCAAATCTGGAATCAGCCCCGTGTACCAGAACACCGCGGAGATGGTCGCGTACGTGGAAACGGCGAAAACGTCCCACAGCAGCGGACTTCTAAATTGCGGCCAGACTCCCATTGTGTTCGGGATAGGGAACAACCAATACGCCAGCCACGGGCGCCCGACGTGAATCAACGGAAATACGCCAGCGCACATGACGGCGAAGAGCGTCATCGCCTCGGCAAAACGGTTGATGGAATTACGCCAGGACTGTCGCAGCAGATGCAGAATGGCGGAGATCAGCGTTCCAGCATGACCGATACCGATCCACCAGACGAAATTGACGATCGCGAAGCCCCAGCCAACCGGAATATTGATGCCCCAAATCCCGGTGCCTTTGTAGAACAGGTATCCGACGGCGACGCCCAGCACGCCGACCAGGCTGGCACAGGCAAGAAAGCCTGCAACCCAGCCGATCGACAGGGGGCGGACCAGCACGATATCGCTGATCTTCTCGGTGACGCTGGCGAGTGTGTGGCCCGGTTCAATGACCGGAACTTCCGCCAGCCCTTCGCGATCGAGAACTATATCTTGCGTACTCATGAGTTAGCCGCGCTCCGCGTGCTGCATGTGCATTTCGAGTTCTGGATTTGGATTACGAATTTCCGCCAGATACGTGGTCCGTGGCCTCGTGTTCAGTTCGCTCAACATGCCGTAGTTGCGGGCTTGCGCCTTGAGCTTGGAAACTTTGCTTTCAGGGTTGTTCTGGTCACCAAACACAATCGCCTGCGCGGGACACGCCTGCTGGCACGCCGTCTGAATTTCACCGTCGCGCACGGCCCGGTCTTCGCGCTCGGAATCGATGCGCGCCACCGTAATGCGCTGAATGCAGTACGTGCACTTTTCCATGACGCCGCGGCTGCGAATGCTGACGTCGGGATTGCGCATCATCTTGAACTGTGGCGTCTCCCAATCCTGATACAGCAGGAAGTTAAAGCGGCGAACCTTGTAAGGACAGTTGTTCGAACAATAGCGTGTCCCGATGCAGCGGTTGTAGACCATATCGTTCAGGCCTTCCGTGCTGTGGACCGTGGCTCCGACCGGGCAAACTTGCTCGCAGGGCGCGTTTTCGCACTGCATGCAAGGAACGGGCTGGAAGTGCGCGCTCGGATTATCGCGATTGCCCTGGTAATAAGCGTCAACGCGGATCCAGTGCATGTGGCGTCCGTGGACGACCTGCTCCTTGCCGACGACCGCGATATTGTTCTCGGAATGGCACGCAATCATGCAGGCATTGCAGCCTACGCAGGAACTCATGTCGATGGTCATGCCCCAGGCGTAGCCCAGCTTGTTGTAGTTCGGATCTTTGTAGTCGACGTTCGGATACAGCGTGAAATCGCGCTCGGGCGCTTCCGTCATTTCCTGCGCGAACTTCGGATTGCCCTTGTATTCCTCGAGCGTTCCCTCGCGCATCACAGGACGGTTGACCGTCATGGTCTCAATCGTCTGGTAACCCTGCGTCGTCGCCAGCTTGTAGGTTGTGCCCACCTTGGAAATCTTGCCGCCCGAAGCCGTCCAGGATACATCGCTGGTGCGAACTTCGTAGAGATTGAAACCCGCTCCAGTGCCCACGCGTCCAGCAATGCGACGGCCGTAGCCCAGGAAAACGGTAATCGAATTGTCCGGGTGTCCGGCTTGAATCCAAATCGGAACATCAATCTTCTTACCGCCGACTTCCAGCGTAACGACGTCTTCACTCTTCAAGCCAAGACGCGTCGCCATTGCCGGGCCAATCCATGCCGGATTGTCCCAAGTCATCTTGCTCATCGGCTTGGGCAGTTCCTGCATCCACCCATTGTTGGAAAAAGATCCGTCGTAGATGCAGGGATCGCGGCGGAAATTCACTTCGACGGCAGCATCGCTGGCGGCAGCATTCGAAGCAGATCCAAAACTCGCAGCCTTCAGGCTGACAGATTTAGGAGCGAACTGCGTTCCAGTAATAAAACCGTCATGCACGGACTTCCGCCAGAGAGTCTCAAAATCGCTGGATTTCGACTGGCCCTGCCAGTACGCGCGCACCAGTTCGTAGCCCGTAATCGTGCTCTTTCCCATCAGCGCTGCAAGCAATTCATGAGCGCTCTTGCCGTCATAAAGAGGAGCAATCAGAGGCTGCACTAGACAAACCGACCCGTCATAAGCGCGACCATCGCTCCAGGCTTCCAGCGGATGCGCGCTGTTGACGTGCCAGTGACAAATTTCCGCAGTCTCATCGCGATAGAGGCCGTGATGGATGTGAATCGTTGTTCCAGAATCCATGATCGCATCATGCAAGCCCAAGTCGGCGGGCGCGTCATAGACTGGATTGCAACCGAGAACAACAAGAACATCCACCTTCTTGGCACGCAAATCCTGCGCCAGTTCACGTAGAGAAGCCGTCTGATCGACTGGGCTGGCATAAACCGGGTCTGTGTAGACAACCGTATGGCCCACATTGCCGAGACGCTCGTTCATAGCGTGGGCCAGAGCGTGAACCACCGCAGGCTGATGCTCGCCGGCAATTACAACGCACGCGCCGCGATGCTTTTCGAGGTCGGCAGCGACCGCCTCCAGATACCGACCCGCCTCGACGGAAAGCGACACAACACCAGACGGGCCAGTGCCAAGCGTCCCCGCCAAGCCACGCGCAAACGTCTCAATTTCAGACGCCCGCAGAGGCAAACGATGCTCCGCCTTCACTCCGGTGGGCGACGGAACGCTCTCGACCACATACAGGCGATTCATGTTCCCATCGGGATTACGGCGCGAAGCGTAATCCCGCGTGTAGCGCAGCGATCCCGGGAAGCCTGCGGACAGAAAATCCGCATCCAGCGAAAGGATAACGTCTGCGTTTTCAAGCTTGTACTGCGTTTCAACGGCTTGCCCAAACGCCATCTGCGAACCAGCCAGAACCGTATCGCGATGCAGCGGCGAATACTGATGCCACTTGGCTTTCGGATACATCTGCAGAAGTTGGCGAACCTGATCGGCCAACGTGGGCGAAGAAATCGGCGGCGTCAACAACCGCAAACCCTCTCCATCGACAGCTTTCTGCCCCGACATCGGAATACGAATGGCTTCGACAAACGCCTTCCACGAATGCACATCGCCCAAATACGCTGGGGCCTGCGAGCGGTCGGGATCGTACATCTCAAGAACCGTGGCCTGCGAAAAAATGTCGGAAGCGCCGAGGCTGGCAGGATGATCGGGATTGCCTTCAATCTTGGTCGGCCGTCCCATGTGGCTCTCAACCAAAACGGGACTGGCGTAACCGCCCAGCATGGTTGCCGATGCGTAATATTGCGGCCTGCCAGGAACTAAGTCCTCTGGTTGCTTCACATACGGAACAATCTGCTCGAGAGGTTGGCGGGTGCAGGCCGTCATTCCGGCCAGCGCCATCGACGCGCCCATCATCTGCAGGAATCCGCGGCGGGAGACTGAATCCAGCCACTCCGACGATCCCTTCGGGAATTCGCGATGCATCATGGCACGAAATTCGTCGCTGCCAGCCAGCTCTTCCAGGCTCCGCCAGTATTCGGGGCCCTGCGTGGATTCGAGCTCGGCGCGGACCGTCGCCAGATCAAGCGGCGCCGGAACTGGGGTACCGTTCGCCGCTGAGGCTCGCGCACCCTGCAATTGAATCAAAGGCGTGGCTTCGGCAGGCTTCTTGCCCGGGCAAACGTCTTCGCGTTTCTTGTTGTCAGCGTCCATCGTCATTCGCCAGCCAAATCCTTCATCTCGACTCAGGGGCTAAAGCCCTTGATTTCTTTGCCTTAACGCGGCGCTAAAGCCCCGCTCTACCACGTTTACCGATGGCAGGTGGAACAGCTCGTAATATCGGTCACATTGCGCAAGTGGTACTTGGCGGTCAACGCCTTACCCAGGGCTTCCTGCTCGGTGTAAGCCACGTTATCGACAGTGACCGGCAGCTCTTCCGTCGGCTGCTTGTACTCCATATTGAAAACCTGATTCCGCGGCCGCAGAAACTTCTCCGGATTGCGGTGACATTCCAGGCACCACTCCATCTGAAGCGTGTTCGCCTGGTACATCAGAGGCATCTTGTCGACCGGGCCGTGGCAAGTATTGCAGCCCACACCCTTGTTGATGTGAATGCTGTGATTGAAATAAACATAATCCGGTAAGTCGTTTAACTTGCTCCATACCAAAGACTTACCGCTGCGATAGCTTTCGCGCACCGGCTCCAGCATGGCGGCGTTCGTCCAAATCTGCGAATGGCAGTTGAAGCAGGTCTTGGTCGGAGGAATGTTCGCGTAAGCGCTGGTTTCCACGGAAGCGTGGCAATAGCGGCAATCGATGCCCAAGCCCGCTACATGATGTTGATGGCTGAACGGAACCGGCTGCGGCTTCGTAATACCCTGGTTGGTGATGTAGGGCGAGCGCTCAAACGCCATAAGCCCGGCAAATGCCGCGCCTCCCAGCACCAGAGCCACCAGGATGCTGGCCTTCGTGTAGAGATTCAGGCTGCGATGAAAGATCTGCGCCATACTTGCAAGAATTCCTGAATTATAAAGTGGGAAACAAGTTCCCGGAACGAGTCCTTATTTATCAACAAGCCCTAGACAGCAATCACACCAACTCAGTACTGCAAAATTCGCGTAAAGACCTGTTGTGTATTGGTGTGATCGTCGTCACTCGAACTGGTGATTATAAACAGGCGCGCAAAGATTTGTCTTGTGATTTTTCGAAATTAACAAATGTTGTTTTCGCAACGGGAAAGAATTTCTTCTATCGCAGCCCAACCGCGGGCAATTTTGCCGGAATTTATCGCAGATTCATTGCTAAAATTCGCGGCTCAGTCATGTCTTCCATCGCGTAACGCAGACCTTCGCGTCCGAGACCGGAATCTTTCACGCCGCCATACGGCATGTGATCCACCCGGAAACTGGGCACTTCGCCCGCCATAACCCCACCGACTTCGAGTTCATCGTAAGCCTGAAAAATTCGTTTGGCGTCGCGCGTAAAGATTCCCGCCTGCAGGCCGTAGTCGGAATCGTTAATACGGCGCAAGGCTTCTTCAAACTGATCGTAAGGTTCGACTGTAACCACAGGTGCAAACAGTTCTTTGCAGTTCACCTTCATATCCGGCTGCGTGTTGGTCAGAACGGTCGGCTCCAAGAAAGGCCCCTTGCGGTTGCCCCCGCAGAGCAGGCGCGCGCCTTTAGCGACGGCTTCCTGCACCCAATCAGCCGCGCGAATCGCATCCGCCTCGCGAATCAGCGGACCTAAATCGGTGGATTCTTCGAGCGGATCGCCGGATCGAAGCTTTTGCACGCCCGCGACCAGCAGCTCGGTAAATTTGCCGTACACAGTTCGTTCGACCAGTATGCGCTGCACCGAAATGCATGTCTGACCTGCGTAAGTGTATCCACCGACAACACATCGTTCCGCTGCGTAAGCGAGATCGGTGTCGCTGTGAACGATCACGCCCGCGTTGCCGCCCAACTCCAGCGCGACTTTCTTGCGGCCCGAGCGACTCTTGATGCTCCAGCCCACGGGAGCGCTGCCCGTGAAACTGACCATTTTGAGACGGTCGTCTTCGACCAACGTGCTGGTATCGTCGTTCGAAAGCAGGATCACATTGAGACCGCCGTCCGGCCATCCAGCCTGCTGTACGACCTCGCCCAGCATCAGGGAGCACATAGGTGTCTGAGGAGCTGGCTTGAGCACCATGGGGCATCCACACGCGATGGCGGGAGCAACCTTGTGAGCCACGAGGTTGAGAGGGAAATTGAAAGGCGTAATTCCCAAAATGGGACCAATCGGGAATCTTTTTACAATCGACCAACGCCCCGCCGTGTATTCCTGCCAGTCGAGTGGAAGGTATTCGCCATACTGGCGCGTGCTTTCTTCAGCCGCAACCTGGAAGGTGAAGACAGCGCGGTCAACTTCGGTTCGCGCGACCTTGATGGGCTTACCTGCTTCCAGGCAGATCATGTGCGCAAATTCTTCTTTGCGCGCCACAATCCCTTGCGCTATTGCACGCAGCACGCGTTGACGCTCAAAGGCAGGAAGGCGGCGCGTCGTGCCGAAGGCCGCAATGGAGGCGGCAACGGCCTTTTCCGCATGCTGCCTCGTTGCCATCCAGGTGCGACTGACCACGCTGTGATCGTAAGGGGAGAGGACTTCGTGCGGAGTACCCTCCTCGTACCACTTGCCTCCGATAAGAAATCCGCGCGTTGAAACGGCAGCTTCCGTGAGCGATGCCATGAGAGCCTCCAAAAGTATGAAGATTCATTATAGGCGCGCGTTGACAAGGTCGCAGCGAGAAGAGCGGCAGCGAAAGTAGACAGGGCGTGTTGCTGCAAATACGTTCAACCGCAATTGTCATTCCGAAGCGCAGCGAGGAATCTCTTTCAACCCCGACACTCATGCCCGCGATAGGGATTCCTCGCTGCGCTCTTGATCGGCGAGATATTTTCCCGCACGCACGTCGAGCAAGCGGCCAGCATGAATTAACGCGATCTTCGCTGAGCTTGACTGGGCTTCGAGAAAAAGCGTCGGAAACAAGAGCAGGGCGAGGAGCAAGCACCTTCGCGGCATGAGAACTCCTTAGGATTCGAGGCACTGATGCTAACAAAGATTCAAGGGGCTACAGCTTGTTTCATCAATATACTTGTCCTTCTGAGAGCGGCGAAGAATCCCTATTGTGGCCAACAGTCTCGGAGTTCATAGGGATTCTTCGCGGCGCTGAGAAGGACAAAGTCTGTTTGAGGAATGAACTTCAGAAAAAAAAGCCTCGGACATAAGTGTCCGAGGCTTTGAGTTTGCAGTCTGGTTAAAACCGAAAATGCCTAGTTCGACATTCTGGCTTGCAGAACCTCTCCCGGCATACGCGACATTCTGCCTTTGGGGGCGGAATCGCTGTGTTGCGCAGGCGCGTGTTGCGCGGGAGCATGCTTGCGAGCCGCGTGACGAGCCGGAGCATGTTCCGATTTCGAACGACGCGACGGCACGGTCCCGGCGTAACCACGACGCTCAGAAGAGGGCCGCGCATGCGAAGGTCGTGCGTGCGAGGACCGCTCGTGATCCGTGGGTTCTATTTCAAAACTAGGGCGACCCGAAGCGGTCGATCGTTCGCCACCCGACCGTTCACGATCCGAGGCCGCTGAAGCGTGATCGGAAATCTTGCGCTCCATTTTGATACCGAGCGTGCGTTCCAACTGGCTGAGTTCCGAACGCTGTTCGCGAGCGAAAAGCGTGGAAGCCACACCAGTAGCGCCAGCGCGACCCGTGCGGCCGACGCGGTGAATGAAGTTCTCCGCGACTTCCGGCAGGTCATAGTTAATGACGTGAACGATATCTTCCACGTGAATGCCACGCGAAGCGAGGTCGGTGGCTACCAATATCTGATAACGGCCTTCCTGAAACCCAGCCAGAGCTGCGTTACGCTGCGCCTGCGAGCGGTCGCCGTGAATCATAGCGGCGGCAAAACCTTCCCGAGCCAGATTCTTGGCAACGCGCTCTGTTCCGCGTTTGGTACGGGCGAAAACCAGACAGCGTCCCGACTCCTTCGAGAGGAGGCGTTCGAGAGCTTCCTGCTTGCGGTCGGCGGGCACTTCAAAAGCCTGTATGCGAACGCTCTCCGCTGGCTTCGATTGCGATCCGAAGCTGAGGCGAACAGGCTCACGCATGTAGTCGTTCACCAGGCGCGCAGCTGAGGCTTCCAGGGTTGCCGAAAAGCACATCGTCTGGCGATCCTTCGGAAGAATCGAAACGATGCGCTTGATGGCAGGCAGAAAGCCCATGTCCAGCATGCGGTCCGCTTCGTCCAGGACGAGCGTGCGCAGCCCACGGAATAGAATCAGGCCGCGATCAAGGAAATCTTCGAGGCGTCCCGGGGTGGCGACGATCAGGCGTGCGCCTTTGCGCAAGCTGGCAATCTGCGCGCGTTCCGCCAGACCGCCGACGACGAGCGCCGGGGGCGTTAGCTGCGAACCACGTAGTTGGTTATAGACCTCGGTCACTTGCATCGCGAGTTCTCGGGTTGGAACCAACACCAGCGCGGTAATGCCCGGAGTATTTTTGGCCAGCATCTGCTCGATGATGGGAATGATGAACGCCAGCGTTTTGCCGGTTCCGGTTTGCGCCAGGGCGAGCACGTCCTTACCTTGCAGCAGGACGGGAATCGCGGCGGCTTGCACCGGGGTTGGGGTTACGAACTTGGCTAGGGCAATTTGTTTTTGGGTGTAGGGGGAGAGCGGTAGTTCTGAAAAATTCTGCATTGATCCTGTTCTTTACTGGCGGAAGCATGGCAGCGCGCACAGAGGCTTCCGGGCGAGCGGCAACTAGCAAATGCCAGTCTTAAGTGTTTTAGATTTAGTTACGCTTCAAGACGTACGGTGGGGACTCAGGAGGCGGGAATTCTCAGTCACGTGCAAGAACCAGAAGTCTCACCACTCAAACCGCTGAATTAAGCGTGATTACAGCTTAGCATAGGGGATGGCGGATTGCACCTGAAATCGTGCGCTGGGGATAATCTTTTAGTAACCTTTGGGGAGCGGCCTTTGAAGATTGACGCGATCCGCAATCACGTAGGCTAGCCGCCTCGCCTGGCCTCGGGCGAAGCCCGAGGCTCATTCAGAAATCCCGCAGTATATAAAAGATCCAATGCGAATCACCGAAGCCAGCGAACGCTTGCGCAGCCGGGAAATTTCTCCCGTTGAATTGACGCAGGCGTGTTTGCGGAAGATCGAAGAGTTGAATCCCACATTGAACGCGTTTATTACCGTGACTGCGGAAAGCGCACTGGCCGAAGCTCGCGCAGCGGAGCAAGAGATGGCTTCCGGCAACTGGCGCGGGCCGCTGCATGGAATTCCGATTGCGCTCAAAGACAACATCGACACCGCCGGAGTTCGGACGACGGCTGGGAGCAATTTGTTCCAGAATCGTATTCCTACAGAAGATGCGGAAGTGGTCCGCTTGTTGAAAGCCGCGGGAGCTGTGTTCCTGGGCAAGACCAACATGCATGAGTTCGCTTACGGAGGCAGTTCGGTCATCAGCGCGTTTGGACCGGTGCGCAATCCGTGGAATCCAGAAAAAATCACTGGCGGGTCATCAGGAGGGTCCGCCGCAGCCGTGGCTTCCGGCATGTGTCTGGCCGCGATTGGAACCGATACGGCTGGCTCGATTCGCGAACCGGCGTCGCTCTGCGGAGTGGTTGGGCTGAAGCCGACCTACGGACGCGTCAGCAGTCGCGGAGTGATTCCATTGTCGACATCACTGGATCACACCGGACTGATCACGCAATGCGTGGAAGACGCTGCGATTATTCTCCAATTCATTGCGGGTTACGATCCTCGCGATCCCACTAGCGCTAATATTCCAAAAAGCAATTTGAACATCGCACAGCTACGCGATATGTCAAGTCTTCGGATCGGCGTGGCGACAGACTTGTTCTGGAAAGGATTGCCTCCGGAGATCGAAAGCGCTGCAACTTCGGCGCTGAACACGCTCAGCAAGCTCGGCCGCTCGACCGAAGAAATCTCACTAACCTGCGATACCGATCGCACCCTGCAGATTGCAGAAGCTTGGCACTATCACAAGGAGTTTGTGGCCAAGTCTCCCGAGCTCTATCAGGCGGAGACGTTGCGAAGAATTCGCACGGGCGAGAAAGTCCAGGACTCCGTATATCAGGAAAAACTTGCGGAGCAGCGGGAGATTCGCCGCAGCATCGGGAGTGTCTTCGACAAGATAGACCTGCTGGTCACGCCAACCGTGCCCGCGTTCGCAGCAGGCATACAGGGGGTACTCGACCATCCCGAAACCCTGCGTCCACTGGAAGTCGAACTCCTCCGGAACACTCGACCCTTCAACGTTTGGGGATTGCCCGCCATTTCCCTGCCCTGCGGTTTCACGCAAAATGGCATGCCCATCGGCGTTCAGATCAGCGCGGCGCCGTGGCGCGAGGATTTAGTGTTAGCAGCGGCTCAAGCCTACGAACAAGCAACGAACTGGACGCGAACGCTGCCTTTGATCGGTAGGGGAGTCCGAGTTCAGCCTTGAATTAAGCGTCGCCCAGCGACCTTGTAGCGACCGCCGAGCACGATATTGATGGCTTCGCTGTAAGCAACGTGTTCCTGCTCTAGAATACGCGCTGCAAGCGTACGGTCGTCGTCGGTATCGAGCACAGGAACCGTCTTCTGTAGAATGATCGCGCCATGATCGAGCTGCTCGTCCACAAAATGCACGGTGCACCCTGAGACTTTTACTCCGTAGTCGAAGGCCTGCTTCTGCGCGTCGAGTCCGGGAAACGCAGGCAACAACGACGGATGGATGTTGAGAATCCGCTGCGGAAACTGCTGTACAAGCCACGGCGACAGCAGGCGCAAGTAGCCTGCGAGGCAAATCCACTCCACACTATTCTCTTTGAGCGCCGCAACAACCGCGCGGTCGTGCTCTTCCCGAGGAACGCCCTTCGAAGGAATAACGAGAGCCTTAATTCCTCGCTGCTTCGCGGTTTCAATTCCGGCGACATCCGCTTTGTTCGAGATCACCACCGCAATCCGCGCATTCGGAATTCGCACCGCGTCGATGCTATCCGCAATGGCGATGAAGTTGGAACCGCGTCCGGAAAGGAGAATGCCGAGGTTGTGCATGAGGGAGCTGCTAGCGACTAGCCGCTAGCTCAATTGAAGAATTTCTAAACGTACATCACTTTACGGTCGCCCTTTACAATCCGCCCAACTGTGTAGTGCTTCTCTCCAGCGCGATCCAGCAAGTCTTCCGCTTTCTTGAATTTCTGTCCTGGAATCACCATCAACATTCCAATTCCCATGTTAAAGGTGCGGAGCATGTCGTCTTGTGGAACGTTGCCGAGTTTCTGCATGTGTTCGAAGATCGGCTGCGAGGGCCACGAACCCAATTCAATTTCCGCAGCCACGCCGCGCGGCAAAACACGAGGCAGGTTTTCCGTGATGCCTCCGCCGGTGATGTGGGCCATAGCAGAAACGCAATCGGCATCCACCAGTCGCTTGATCGCGTGCCAGTAGCTCTTGTGAATCTTCAGCAGCTCATTGCCGACTTTGCCTTTGATTTCATTGACATAGGTATCCGGCGTGTAGCCCGCAACTTCAAACAGCAGCTTGCGAGCCAGCGAATAT
This sequence comes from Acidobacteriaceae bacterium, assembly GCA_025352065.1. Taxonomy (GTDB): domain Bacteria; phylum Acidobacteriota; class Terriglobia; order Terriglobales; family Acidobacteriaceae; genus JANXUC01. The sequence continues at coordinate 52,829 of JANXUC010000157.1, forward strand.
CCGTTCGTATGCAAACCGTTCGAGGGCAGGCCGAAAATCACATCGCCCGGCTCCACATTCTTGCCTGTAATAATGCGGTCGCGCTCGACTACTCCCACGATAAATCCTGCCAGATCGTATTCGCCCTCGGGATAGAACCCGGGCATCTCGGCTGTTTCGCCGCCAATAAGGGCGCAGCCGTTTTGCTTACAGGCTTCCGCCAGGCCTTCGACAACCTTCACGGCGACTTCTGGATCGAGATGCCCGGTCGCCAGGTAATCCAGAAAAAACATTGGCGTTGCGCCTTGCACGGCAATGTCATTCACACAGTGATTGACCAAATCGGCGCCGACGGTGCGATGAATGCCGGTTTCGAATGCAATCTTGAGCTTTGTGCCAACGCCATCGGCGCTGGAAACCAGGACTGGATCCTTGTACTTACCGTCCAGCGAGAATAGCCCACCGAAACCGCCAATTTCACTCAATACGCCGCGGGTAAAAGTCTTCTGCGCCAGATACTTAATGCGCTGCTTGGCGCGATTCCCGCGCTCAATGTCAACCCCTGCATCGGCGTAGGTGATAGACACGGGAGCACCCGCTGCGCTCTTGGCGGCGGCTTTCGCTGAAGTCTTGGCTGGAGTTTTAGCTGAAGTCTTAGCTGAAGTCTTGGCTGGAGTTTTGGATGTAGATTTCTTCGGCACAGATCAACAATCTTTCGCTGCAAAGGGATGCACCGGTTCCACCAAAATCGGCGGGCATGCGTCAGAAGAACCAGTGCTCAAGAGCCGCAATTGTAGCATGCGAGAGCCGAAGGGTTTCTGCGCGTCCACCCCCACCGCACGCCACTCGAGCGTGATGAAACAGCACGGATGCAGCAGGCACCCAAAAGAAAAACCCCGGCCGAAGCCGGGGCTGGATTCTGCGCCTAACTTGTTAGTTCTTGGGCGCGTCCATCTTGTCCATTTTGTCCATCTTGTCCTTCTTGTGATGCTTGTGGTGCTTCTTGTGCTTCTTTTCCATCTTGTCTTCCATCTTGTCCATCTTCTTGTCGTCGGCGGGTTTGTCTTGCGCAAACGCAGCCATTGAACAGGTCAGGGCCAGCGCAAACAGCATTGCGATCAGCTTCTTCATGGGGTGAAATGCTCCTTCGTTTCTAGCTTCTAGGGATAGAGTTGGACACACATTTCCTGGGTATTGGCCAAGAGTGAATCCATCAGGGGAATTGTATTCCAAAGCGGAGGCGTGCGCCAAAAAACGTGTCCCTACGAGGTAGCGAATCTGTTACAAGTACACCCGCCCCTGTATTCTCTAAACGGAGGATACGAATCGTTGATATCGTTCCCATGCGGGGTCGCCAAAACCGAGAACTGCAGATGACAGCACTCCGACGTATCCACATTTGGCCAGCAACTAAGCTGAAGATGGGGGAAATCCGATGAAAGACGCACCCGAAAACGGACTAGTTCGTCCCATCATGCCGGAACTCGACACCATTCGAGGCCTGGCGATTCTTGGGGTACTGTATCTGCACGGTTTCTTTTGGGGCTTCGGTAGCCAATTTCACTTTTCCCCAGCGGCACAAGTTTTCCTGCGCCTAACCCAGCCGGGTGGCCTTGGGGTCAGCCTCTTCTTCGTCTTATCCGGCTTCCTCATAACGGGCATTCTTCTGGAATCACGGGACGACCCAGCCTACTACCGACGCTTCTACATTCGTCGCACGTTGAGAATTCTGCCGGTCTACTACGCGCTGCTCATCTTGCTCCTTGCATTGGGCTGGATTGGCGGCACGTATTTTGGACTCTGCTTCATCTATTTGTCGAACGTGACAAACCTGTTTGGAGTGCCAGCCAGCTATGGCCCATTGTGGTCGCTGGCGGTAGAAGAGCATTACTACATTTTTTGGCCACTAGTTGTGCGCAAGCTGACCCGGAGGCGGTTGACCTGGTTTGCGTTGGGAATCTGCGCCACAGTTCCAATGCTGCGCGCGATATTCTTCCACTTCGGATTCAAAGATGGACTGCAATCCTACACTTGGTTCATCATCGACGGTTTGGCCGCTGGCAGCCTGCTGGCGATCCTGGTTAGATCTGGAATTACAAGGAAACGAGCTGGACAAATCTGCGCGGCGTGCTTTGGCGCGGCACTCTTGGGAGCGACCGCTGCGCCGTTCGGCATCCTTACCGTGAATCGCCTTTCGGGCGCAGCCTTCAAACAGACCCTCATAAACAGCTTTTTCTCCGGTGTACTCCTGCTCTTCCTCCTTCTGGGAACGAGCCCCGGGAAGAACCTGGTCAACGCGGGTTGGCTCAAGTTTCTTGGATACATTAGCTATGGTCTTTATCTTTTCCACCTGGCCGTCTTCGCCCTCTACGACCGCTGGGTCGGAAGGCTTTGGCCTTCCCTCCCCCGCGCAGTTACCGGTTTGATCTTGTGCTACTGCGATTCGCGGTAGCGGGAGCTCTAGCAGTGGGTATTTCCTATCTCTCACGAAAGTACTTTGAACAAAAGTTTTTGACTTTGAAAGGCCCGCTGGAAGCACGCTATGCCCCCGAACTCATTAAGAAAATCGCCAACAACACTGAGTCTTAGCCTTGGCGCGCCTTACCGATATTCCGGCACAGGAGCAGTAGTGGAACGTATCCCGCAACTCGATGGTTTGCGCGCGATGGCGATCTTGATGGTCTTTGCCACGCATGCTTTCCACGCTCCCCTGCTTTGGACGGGAGTGGACTTATTTTTTGTTCTGAGCGGTTATCTGATTACTCGAATCCTTCTGGGTTTGAAGGAACAACGGGAACAGCGCGGATATTGGATTCCATTCTATTGGCGCCGCGCTTGCAGAATCTTGCCTCCCTACGCCGTTTTCCTCGTAGTGATCGGCTGTACCTTCGCGGTGGACAAGCGGCACCTCTGGTACTGGTATGCCTTCTTCATGGCCAACATGGTTGTCGCGTTCCACAAAGGCGGAATCGATGCGATGACTCCCTTGTGGTCGCTGGCGGTGGAGGAACAGTTCTATTTGTTCTGGCCCTGGGTCGTGCTGTTTTGCCGGAAACGCACCATCATCCGTATCGCCGCTGGAGCGATCCTCATTTGCCCAATACTGCGAGCCCTGGCCACGCCCTTTTTTACGAATCACTTCCCGATCTATTGCCTGACTCCGTTCCGCACAGACGCGCTGGCCATGGGCGCGTTTGTTGCTGTCTCGGAACTTCAAGAACCTGGTTGGATCGCTGGCAAACGACGACTGGCCGTGGGCGTTTCCTGTGCGGCCTTCGCGTTGCTCGGTATTTTGTCCTTACTCCCTTCTTTTCGTACGGGCGCAAACAGTGTTGTGTTCAACACTGTGGGGTATTCCTTGAGCACCCTGTTCTTTGGAGGAACACTCGTGTTTGTGTTGGGAATGCGGGGCGGGCTATTGCAGAACCTGCTCTCGTGGGCGCCGGCGCGATATCTTGGCCGCATCAGCTACACGTTTTACCTCTACCACCTTGCTGTCTTTATCAAAATAGAGCAGTACGTGCATGTCCGCTTTCTCAACCAAGCCGTGAGTTTCGCTATTACGTTCATCCTTGCGGATTTGTCCTGGCGGTTCATGGAATCACCCATCCTGCGGCGCCGGACCCAGAAGGAAAAAGCTAGTCTGGCCTAACAGGCTGCGGGCATGGCACTGTTCGGACATTGTGTGGAAACCTCGGTGCCAACCATGTCCTGGTGCTGATAGTCTGTTGAGAGCGCTCACGCGGAGGGATGTGTGAGTGGTTGAAACAGGCGGTCTTGAAAACCGTTGTACCTGAAAGGGTACCGGGGGTTCGAATCCCTCTCCCTCCGCCATTTTCTTTCTTAGTACTTCACCTTCACGGCGAGCCGACTCGTCAGCTTCCGCCTCTCCGCTATAATGCTTTTCGCAACGATGGACGATGTTTGCCGTCATCCGGCCAAAAGTTATCTAACTCACCAGGAGAATTCTTATGTCTGAAACCGCCCTTACTGGCGCCGAATTTAAGCAACAGATGCGCGCTGGCAAGCCCAAGATGGGCTTGTTCCTCAATTCTCATAGTCCGACCGTGGCCGAACAACTGGCGCACAGCGGCTATGACTGGCTGCTGGTCGATTCCCAGCACGGCCCCATGGGCTACGAAAAACTTTCCGCCATGCTGTGTGCGATTGCCAGCGGCGGAGCAAAGTCGATGGTGCGCGTCGCCGGATACAGCGACCGTGCCGGAATCCAACAAGCCCTCGACCTGGGCGCGGACGGCGTTCTGGTGCCCTACATCAACACCGCCGAAGAAGCGCGACAGGCGATTAGCTGCACGAAGTATCCCATGGCGGGTACGCGCTCGGTCTACTTTCCGCAGCGCAGCATGAACAAAGGCGGACTACTCGGCTACGCTGGCAGCGCCAATGACAACATCATCGTTGCCTTGCAAGTGGAAACCGCTTCCTGCATCGAGCACATGACGGAAATCGCAGCCGTTCCCGGCGTGGATATGCTGTTCCTCGGGCAGAACGATCTCTGCATGTCGATGGGGCTGTATGTGAAGTACAAGTTCCCGGAAATGTATACGTCTCCCGAACTGCAGACGGCCACCCAGAAGCTCATCGACGAGGCACGCAAGAACAAAGTAATTCTAGGATTGTTCCTGTTCGGCACATCGCGCGTCGGAGAATTTCTCGACAAGGGCTTCACGTTCATCAGCGTGGGCAACGATCTGCATCACGTGCTGACGCAGGCAGGCGCTTACGTGAAAGACATGGAAGGCATCGCGAAGGATAAGAAGAAGGATTGGGTCCGGCGGCCTTCGGCCCTGCTGTAGGTTAATTAGGCTGGCAACTAAGAACGCCCTGGCGCGAAGCCAGGGCGTTTTCTTTACGATTCTTAAACTACGCGCCGATATTCTGCGGTGTCGGAACCGGTGGCGCGGTGGTTGCAGCGGCTGCTTCCGCCAAAATGCGGTGGTGAATGGTAAACAACGCCAATTCCAGGCGATCCGAAACGCCAATCTTGTCATAGACGTTGCGCAGGTAGTTCTTGATGACCTGCTCGGTCGTCCCCAGTTGGGTGGCGATTTCTTTGTTTTTGTAGCCCTGAACGATCAGCGCCACGATGCGAAGTTCCTTGGCTGTGAGGCGGTCGCGCACACGCATGCCGACCATATCGTTCTCGGTCAGTTCGCTGGGTACGGCGACATCCTGAATCCAGGTCTCCCCGCGCGCCACTTTGCGCACACAATCGACCAGAGCGGAGCTGGTGACATTGCGGTAGATAACGCCGTGAGCACCCGCGCCAATGTACTTTGAGGCGGCTTCTCCCGTGTCGGCCAGCGCGATCAGGCGCGTCTTGGCGTTGTTGGTAGCTTCGGCGACGGAGTTGAAGTCGCTAATGAAGCCTCCGGCCACGACTAGAACGGCAGCCTTAAATTTGTCGAGAGCCATGAACATCTGCTCGGCCGTCTGTGCCTGCGCCACAATGCGCATCTCGTCTTCGACGGCGAGAACTTTGGCTATGCCGGCTCGAAATATGGCTTGGTTATCCGCCAGAATCACTTTCAGCATTCGATTTCCTCTCCGCCTAATCTTTGCGTACTAAATCGTAAGTATCGATCACACAGGCCACGCCGCGCGTTTCGCCTGGTTTGCCGTCATCCAGATGGTCGGTGCGGACGACCCGTCCGCGGCATTGCAGAATCGATTCTTTCCCGCCGGTTGCGCTGGCTGGCAGAACTATCTCCAAATCCACTGGGTTGCCTACCTCGAACGACTCGTCGGCGCGAATGTAGACACCCGCCGCGCTCAGGTTTCCAGTCGTACCTTTGTAATCGGCTGTAGTGTCGCCGCGATGAACCCGGATGGGCAGCTCCAGCGGGAATCGTTTTCCCGTCCGTGCTTCGTCCACGTTGCCTCCTCATGCTGCGTCAATGCGCAGCAAATAGCTCTCACTACTCTAATCCGCCTGCGGCGGAATGCACAGTGGGATTGCAAAACAAATTCCCGTGCTGAGGGGGGTTATATCACGGGAAGCGCCTCAAAACAAAGCGTATAGAGCCTTTGGGGAGCCGAACTAGGTACCTCTAAGAACCCTAGGTCGCCTGGTTGCCTACTTTCCCATATTGGGAATTCGCCAATCTGGCACTGATTTGTCTCTTCCTCTGCTTACCCGTTACCCAAGTACCCAGCGGCAATGTTCCAATCCTTGTCTAGCTTCACAATTTGGTTTGTACTGAAGATGCGGCTTTCCCGGGGCGATTTTCGCCTTAGGGGAGTACTGTCCGCTGGAGTCGCTGATGGTGGATGATCCGAAATGGGAATTGGCGATCTTGGGGTCCGTCCACAGCTTCTATCAGAAGCTGTTGGAGGAGTCCCTCGCGGACCAACTGCTAGTCCCCAAAGGACTGGAAGCGGATGCGCTAAGCCAGCCCGACATTGACTTGAACGACACAGTGGAGCGTATGCGGCGCTGGTTGCGCCTGCTGGACCTCGCCGTCACAACGGCCGCCCTGCGCCATGGAATGGCTGCTGACGGCGACCCTGAGGTCGCAGAGGCCCTGCTGCGCTACTACGCGCGCAAGGAGAACCCCAACGCTGCCGACCGCGACAAGATTGACTTTGCCGCCACTTTTCTCTACCGCAACCCTCGCGTCGCGGGTCAATGGGAAACCCGTGGCATGGCTCTGGATGGCGTCGTTCCGATGTCTCCTTTTGAGATTGCGCTGATGGAAATTCTCGGAGACACCGAATCAGTCCAGCTGCAGGAAGAGACGGCTCTTCTCCTCTACGAGCTGGATTCCCTGCGCGACCAAGCCGAAACGCTCGCGGATTTCGATGAAATCATGGAGCTGGCCATTGTGCAACGCGGCCGCCGCCTGAAACAGCTTCTGGGCGATCACTTCTACCATCCCGCGGTACTCAACAGCATTGCAACCTACAACGTTACGCTGGGATCGCGGTTTCAATCGCTGTTCCGTAGCGCGGCACAAGAGATCAAAGGCTTCGCCAAAAAAATGCAGCGCGAAGGCAACAAATCCGGGAAACGCCTGGACGGCGACGTCACGGTCGACGATGTGGCGGCAATGGAAGAGGATGAGGTCCTCGGCACGGAATACAACATAGCGCAAGAGCGCTTTCAGCGCATGTTGCAGGTAAAGAAAGCTCTGGAGTCGCAGCAGCCCAACGTGAGCCCTGCGCCGCGCCCGGCGCGTCCAAGTTATATTCCGGCGCCCAGTTCGGCGCCCTCGATCACGGTGCCTGCCTTTGCGCGCTCCGCAACATCGGCGGCAGCAGCTCCGGCGCTGCGCCCGGTGGCGCTAGCCTATGAAAGCAAACAAGAGGAATCGCGGCTGCAAAGCGTGGCCGATTCCATCCGCGCATTCATGCTGGCGGCGGATTCTACGGTGCGGGAAGTGGTCCCCATGCGCTCCTTCAACCTGGTACTGACCCGACCTGAAGCCGAAGCCTTCTGTGCCGACTTTATCGGCGAAGATAGCCTGAGCGGTGAAACCGTGCGTATGCTAGTCCGCATTGTCGCCATCCTAACCCGCATGGGCACGGAATATGACGAACTCAAGCAACGCAACAAGTCCCCTACTCTCGCCAAACCGCATGCGGATGCTCTGCGTTACCTGCTGGAAATGGCGAAAACGTCGGGCGAGGAAGCGGACGAAATATTCTTTAAGCTCGAACAAGACAGCCTGACCCACCTGGCGGCTGCCATTCTGGAATCGCTGGATCGCCTGCGCGGACGCGCCGAATTCATTCTGGATGTCCTGGACCGCTGGGAACGCCGGGAAAACGCTCAAGCGTAAGAACTTTATGGCTTTGAAACAATGGACGCCCGTGCCTCCATTGATTTGGTTGATTGACTGGGGTTTCTTTGCCGACCCACTCATTCCTGAAATGTCACACACACGCCGGTGGGGTCTATCGCCGCGAATTCCTTGGTGCCCCAGGGCTTGGTTTGCAATGAGCCGTTGGGATGTACTTTTCCTCCACGTTGCTGGTATTCGGCATACAGGGCTTCAATGCCTTTTACGGCGAACCGCACCATCGTCTGGTGGCCGACGATCCTCGCCAGCGCCTTGTCGTCCATGCCAGCCAAGTGAAGCGAAGCCTCTCCGCGATTGATCCCTACGTAGGTTGGAGGAGTATTGTCTCGAAAGATCTCGTCGAAGCCGCACACCTCGGTCCACCAGTTCAGGGATTCGGTGATGTCGGTAGCAGGAAGAATAGGGATAGCGCCTTTAAAAATCGGTTCCATTGGCGAAGTCTAAAAGAAAATTCAAGCGGCGTCTAGGTCGGCAAGCCACCGCCAGAGCATCGAAGACGCTGCAAGATTTCTACTGCCGTGGAGCGAAATAGCCTTTGCGGGCGCGGATGGAGAGATCTTTTTTCAGCGAGCTGATTTCAATGCTGCGATAACGGCCATCGGCGTCGAACTGCGCTGGCTTGTACGAAATGATGTATTGGCTGCGGAGCTCGTCCTGAATAGCAGCGAACGACCGTGCAACGTCCTTATCCTTGAGCGGAGAGAAAGCACGACCGCCGGTAGCGTCCGCGAGCTGTTGCAACACACGGTCCCCGCGCTGCACCGTTGGGCTGTCGTCGGTCGAGATGGTGTAGATGATCACTTCTGCGCGCTCCGCCATTTCCATGGCAGCCTCACGAGTCACATCGCTCTGATTGTCGTCCCCATCGGAGAGGATGATCAGCGCGCGGCGCACAGGATGATCCCCGGATGGGTCCATCAGCTTGTCATGGCAAGCCTTATAAATCGCGTCGTAAAGTGCGGTGCCGCCTCCAGAACGCAAGCGGTGCACGCCCTGCGAGAGCAGCGTCAAGTTATCGGTAAAGTCCTGCGTCATCTGCCAGTGGCTATTGAAGCCGACTACGAAGGCTCGGTCCGAGCCCTGCCGCAGTGTGCGGTGCAGAAAATCAATGGCGGATTGCTGTTCAAAACCAAAGCGCGAACGGATCGAGCCGCTTACGTCCACCAGCAAACCGACTTCGAGAGGAAGATCGGTTTCATGGCGAAAATTCACCACCGCTTGCGGGGACTTATGATCGTCTAGAATGGAAAGATCGTTCTGTTCCAGCGTCTTCACAAAATGGCCGTGCTTATCGGTCGCCGTGAACAGAAGATGCACTTCATCCACGCGCTTCTTGATGGTGTAACCCTCGTTATCTACCGAGGTTGAGGCGACCGACTCCACGACTGCGGCGGGATTGGAAGCGAGCGCGTTGGCCAAAAACGCGTGTCTCGACCCCGACGTACCGGACGATACTTGACCCCAGCCAGCGGCTGCCGTGGCAGCCAAAACCATGCCCCAGCGCGCGATATGGATTGCGTACTTCATTCTTCCAGCTCTTCCTATAACCTAATGAAATTTGCGAGCTTCGAGACGACCTAAAAAGTTTTAGATGCGCGGACCGAATACGGCGAGTCGACCGGTCCCTGCTCCCCAATCTAGGTGCTTGCACCCGCAGTGCCAAGTTACAAAGGAACACCCTCCTCCGTTATTCCCTCGGAAGTTCCACAAAACACACGATTTACAGAGCATTTGCGGGCAAGCTTTCGTAACTTTAAATTTTCGCCTTCCTGACCCCCGTTTGAGTAGACCCACAAGTACACGCCTCCGTGTTTAATTTCCCGGCTTTGGGGTGTTTTCTAGTAGATTGGAGTTTTCCCACGCGGAGTTGGTCCTAATTCCTTCAGGAGAAACACATGAAAAGACTATTTGCGTTGATTTTAAGCCTGTCGCTGGCTGTGCCTGTGCTGGCTGCGGATAAGAGAGAAGTGGACCGGGTCAAGGCATCCGGGGTCGTGCTGCAGGAAATCCTCGGCATTCCCGACAATATCCCGACCGATTTACTGAAAAAGGCCACCTGCGTTGTGGTGCTGCCATCGGTCAAGAAACTGGCCATTGGCATTGGCGGCAGCTATGGTCGCGGCGTGATGACGTGCCGTGGCGGTTCGGACTTCAAAGGCCGCTGGTCCTCTCCGTCGATGGTCGCGCTGGAAGGCGGCAACATTGGCTTTCAGCTGGGCGGCCAGGCCACTGATTTTGTCATTCTGGTCATGAACGATCGTGGAGTGGATTCCCTCCTCAGCAGCAAGGTCAAGCTGGGTGCCGATGCCTCCGCGGCGGCTGGGCCTAAGGGGCGCACGGCAGCGGCAGCGACCGACGCCTGGATGCGCGCGGAAATGCTTTCCTACTCGCGTGCGCGCGGATTGTTTGCTGGAATTTCTCTAGAAGGCTCGACGCTGCGCCCGGACCCCAGCGCCAACGAAAAACTCTACGGCAGGAACATTGCTGCCAAAGAAATCGTCCGTGAAGGCAAGGCCGGGATGCCAGCCTCGGCTGCGACCCTGATCGCCGCGCTGAACCGCGCAGTTTCTGGCGGGGCAGTTCACAAAAAGAAGAAATAGTATGCCAGAACGCATTCGTTGCGGATGGGCGAAGAACGATTTAGCCATCGGCTACCACGACGAAGAATGGGGCGTGCCAGTCCATGACGACGGCACGCTCTTTGAATTTCTAATTCTGGAAGGCGCACAGGCTGGGCTGAGTTGGGACACGATTCTTCAAAAGCGTGGAAACTACCGCAAAGCCTTTGCAGGGTTCGATCCTAAGAAAGTCGCCCGCTTTGACCAGACCAAGCAAGACAAGCTACTGCTCGATCCCGGCATCGTGCGCAACCGACTGAAAGTTGCGTCGGCTGTCGGCAATGCAAAAGCTTTTCTCGACGTGCAGAAAGAATTCGGCAGCTTTGACGCCTATATTTGGCGGTTTGTCGGCGGCAAGCCCAAAGTAAATGTTGGCAACAAAGTACTGGCGACGACGGCGGAATCGGACGCGATGAGCCAGGATTTGAAGAAGCGCGGGTTTCGGTTTGTGGGCTCCACGATTTGTTACGCGTTTATGCAGGCGACCGGCTTGGTCAACGACCATGCCCCGGAATGCTTTCGGGGACGGGAGCCGCGAAAATAGTCTTCGCACCGCGGCGGCGGAAAAGGCCTTGCTTTCCTGCGTCCGCGAGCACATAATCTTTCGCGCATGAATCCAGGAACAGTTCGAGGCGCTGTGGCCACTCCAGAAGAACGCATCCGTTTCATCGTTCATCGCAGCAAGGTGGTTCTGCTGGCGGACTTGTCGCACTGCTCGCCGAGAGAACTCGACAAGATCGCCAAGTTCGTTCCAGCGTTGGTGACCAAAGAGCCGGAAGCCTCGGTTCTCCTGCTGGCAGATTTCACCGGATCCACTTTCGACCGCAAGAACATTGAACAACTGAAAGTCGCGGCGGTTCTGGACCGCCCGCACCTGAAGCGGTCGGCTTGGGTTGGCACCGAAGGACTTCCCCATATCCTTTACGAGCACCTGCGAACCTTCGCTCAGCGCGATCTCCCGACGTTCTCGAATCGGGATGAAGCGCTGGACTGGCTGGTGCGGGACGAGTAAGCCCGCCTTGTTGGCCTACCGCAACTTCTCGCCCACCGACTTACCCTGGCTATAGAGATACAAATAATCCGGCCCACCGGCCTTCGAATCCGTGCCCGACATATTGAAGCCGCCAAACGGGTGCGCGCCCACAATTGCGCCCGTGCATTTGCGATTGATGTACAAATTTCCGACGTGGAATTCCTGAATCGCGCGATCAATCTTCTCTTGCGAATTGGCGTAGACGGCTCCGGTAAGGCCGAATTCCGTGTCGTTCGCAATTTCCAACGCGTGATCAAAATCCCTGGCTTTGATCACCGCCAGCACCGGGCCAAAGATTTCTTCCTGTTCCAAAGTTGACTTCGGTGCGATGTCGGCAAAAACCGTAGGCTGAATGAAATAGCCCTCGCCAGCATTTGTCGCGCGGCCTCCGCCCGTGATGAGGCGGCCATCTTTCTTGCCTTGCTCAATGTAGCCGAGAATCTTGTTCATGGCGCTTTCGCTGATGACGGCTGCCATATTCGCGTTCTCCGCAGGATCGCCCAGAGTGATCTTCTCCACGCGAGGCTTCAGCTTGGCAAGAAATTCATCGTAGACTTTCTCGTCCACAATCGCGCGCGAACAAGCAGAACATTTTTGACCTTGATAGCCAAACGCAGCTTGCGCCACGGCTTCCACTGCCGCATCCAGATCGGAGTCAGCATCAATCACCATGGCATCCTTGCCACCCATTTCCAGAATCGTGCGCTTAATCCACAACTGGCCGGGTTGCTGCTCGGCAGCGCGCTGATTGATGTGCAAGCCAACGCCTTTCGATCCTGTGAATGCGATGTAACGGGTCTTCGGATGCGCGACGATGGCATCGCCAAAAGTCGAGCCGGATCCGGGGCAGAAATTCACTACGCCCGCTGGCAGGCCGCATTCTTCCAGAACTTCAAAGAACTTCGCAGCAATCGTGGGCGCATCGTGCGAGGGCTTCAACACAACCGTGTTCCCCATAACGATCGAAGCCATGGTCATCCCCGCCATAATCGCGCAAGGAAAGTTCCACGGCGGAATTACCGCACCAACTCCAAGCGGAATGTACATCAGGCGATCACGCTCCCCGGGCAATTGCGCTGGCGTTTCCACTTTCGACATGCGCAGCGCTTCGCGGGCGTAAAGTTCGCAGAAATCAATGGTCTCGGCGATATCGGCGTCCGCTTCGCCCCAGTTCTTGCTGACTTCAAAAACCAGCCAGGCGCAGAATTCAAAACGGCGCTCGCGAATAATGTCCGCCACGCGAAACACAAAGCTGGCGCGCTCTTCTGCGGAGCGACGGCTCCACGCTGGAAAAGCTTGCAGCGCGGCCTGCATGGTGGGCTCAACTTCCGCCGCACCCGCATTCTGGTGCAGCCCCACCAGTTGCGACGGCTTGGCGGGATTAATGGAGCGAATCTTCTCGGTCGTCTTGCTGTGCTTGCCGCCGATGACCATGTCGTATTCGCGGCCCAGTTCGGCGCGAACTTTATCCAGCGCAGCACGCATCTTGCGCTGATTTTCTTCCGTGCTGAAATCGATCATTGGCTCGATCGTGTACGGACCTTGGTGCAAAACCAGCGGCATCGGTGGAGCTTCCAGTGTGGCCATGTGAAAACCTCGAGTTGATTCCGTCCCGGGTGGGACAGCTAGAAGAACAAACTATTTTAGCACCGGGAGCGGCAGTTCACTTGCTCCCGGCGTGGCTCACTTCCGCCGTGCGTTCCAACTTATCCCAGCTAAATGGCTGACCATCCAGCGCCCGCTTCACGGTCTTGAACAACACCACCGAAAATAATTGCCGATACGCGAAGCGCTGCATCCACACTTGCGTTAACAGCCAATGATCTTCGCGCGTTTCCGGACGCCGCCGTTCCAGCGCAAACGCAATCGCCGACGCCAGAAAATCTATAACCAGAAAAGCGAGAAAGAAAAACAGCAGCTTTTTGAAATAAGTCGGGTCCGTCGATTCCGGATGGAAGTACCGGCTAATCAAATACCAGATCGAACCCACTCCAAACATGATGTCAATAAAAGGTGAAATCAGCGGCAGGATGATCTGGAAAATCCAAATGTTTGGCAACGCAATCCAACCCAGCGCGCCCTTGCTGCCCATCACGCCACGATGTTTCCACACGGCCTGCAGAATTCCAAACGACCACCGGAAGCGCTGCCGCATGAGGCCGTTAGCGTTGTCGGGCGCTTCCGTAAACGCCAGCGCCAGATCCTCATATTCCACGCGATAGCCGCGTCCAAGCAATGACATCGTCAGGTCGGCATCCTCAGCAACCGTGTCGCGATGGTAGCCGCCAACCTCGCGCACAGCCGACACTCGCCACGCGCCAATTGCTCCTGGAACTACGCTCACCGCACCGAGCACATCCAGCGCGCGCCGCTCGAAATTCTGGCTGGTGATGTATTCCAGCGCCTGCCAGCGCGTCCACAGATTTACACGATTGCCAACTTTGGCATTGCCCGCCATCGCGCCGATTCGTTCGTCGATAAAATGTGGAACCAGCGCAGAGACAGCATCGCTCGCGATCATTGTGTCGGCATCCATGCCAACAAATACGGTCTCGTCCGGCCGCAAATGTTCGAGGCCGAAATTCAGCGCGTCTGCCTTCCCGCCATTCGGCTTTGTCAAAATCACCAGCTTCCCTGACTCCACTTGGAGGGGAGACGCTTTGCGCGCGCACTCCAGCGTGCTGTCGGAGGAGCCATCGTCAATCACAATCACGCGCAGGTTAGGATAGTCGGAATCCAGCGCAGCCAGGATCGTGCGCTCGATGACTTTCTCTTCGTTGTAAGCCGGAATGAGCAGCGCAACATTGGGATGAAATACCGCCAGCTTTTCCGGTGTTGCAAAGATTTTTTCGCGCAAGCGATCAAAAACTGCGAGTACTCCAACGAAAAGCAGCCGGCTAATCATCAGAATGTCGCCAAGAAAAAAGATGGCTGGAATGGCGGTCATCACAAACTCGCCAAGAGCAAAGCCGAACCAGTCTATACGCGCAATCCAGCGTTCGTTCGAGCTCAGCGGCGGCATGATTTCCGCCCGCGTTTTTCCCAACAACTGGCTAATCGGCACCAGCTCAAACCCGCGCGCGCGGATGCCTGCAATGATTTGCGGCAAGGCTTCCACCGTAGCGCGCCGGTCGCCACCACCATCGTGCAGCAGCAAAATATTTCCACAACCAGCGAGGACAGAACTGCACGGCGGCAAATGTTGCAGCACCTCTGTCGTAATCTCTTCCGCAGGGCGCGATGGATTCGTCCGCCAATCGTTAGGGTCGAGGCGGTCCCCCACCGTGATGTACCCCAGGCTTTGCGTCAGCTCCAGCGGCTTCACCTGGTCCGCCGTGTCAGGCTCCTGATCCACCGAATAGGGCGCGCGAAACAAAATCGTTTTAATGCCAACGCTGCTGGCGAACAGGCGTTCGGTAAGGTTCAGTTCCAATTTCATCAACTGCGGCGAGATCACACTAATGTCAGGATGCGTGAAAGTGTGATTCCCAATCTCGTGTCCGTCGTTGTAAATCCTCTGCGTGAGCGACGGAAATTTCTGCGCCTCCAGGCCAATTACAAAAAAGGTTGCCTTCACGTTCTCGTTCCGCAGTACGTCGAGAATCTTCGGCGTCCACTCCGGATCGGGGCCATCGTCAAATGTAATCGCAATCTGCTTCGCACTCGCCCCATACTGCGCCACGCGGTATGGCGAAGGCAGTGCAGTCATCGCTTCATCCGTGATGAGATGAGTCTGCGAATCCAAGGTTACGGTCCGCGCGCCGTTGCTCGGCTCTTCCTCAATGTTGAGGATTTCGCCCTCACCCTCCATATCCACATCTTGACCGGGAGGCACGTCTTTCAATTTCTCCGGCGCCGCCGCTTCGCCCGGAACATCCCACACACGCCACAGCGAATGATCTTCGGCTCCCAAACGCCACAGCGCGAACGTGTCAATACCCAGAGCTTGCGCCGCCCGCATCTGGTTCAACGCAGTCACCGCATCCAAAAACCAAACATCGTGGCGCAGGCCTTTGTCGTCGCGATAACTGTAGTGAGGATTCAGCGCATCGCCGTCAAATTCAATGTCTTCTTCGGAATCGCTGGCGCCAAGCCATGCCTCCTGCACCGAGCGGTTGATCTCCGTGCCGTTGGTAGCTTTTGATTTCTCCGTCCAATCGTAACCGTAGTTTCCAATTGCGCTAATAATCTTGTTCTTCGGAATCGCCTTGATCGCGCGTACCAGGTTCGCGGTAAACCATTCCTGCGACGCGATCGGCCCCGGCGTGCCACCCGGATAATGTTCGTCGTAGTTCATCATAACCACGCCGTCGGCGTGCTCCGCAGTTTTGCCATAGTCGTAGTCGTCGTTATGCGCTTCCACGGCTACGTAAAGCTTCATGTTACGGGCATGCAAATCGTCAGCGAGTTCGGCCAGCAGCGTCCTGTAGTTCGCCTGAGCGCTGGCGGGGAACGCCTCAAAATCAATCATCACTCCCTGGTAGCGATCAGTCGCGAGGAACTGCAGCATCTGCTTGCGAAAGTTTGCGCGTCCGTCGGCACTGGCAAAGAAATCCGCGATGCTCGGCACAAAATCGTTCTTCACCGGGTCGAAATTATTCACCAGCGGAAACACTTCGGTTTCCGCCGCGGAGGCCTTCAAAAACGGCATCACCTTTTCGTCCACCGGCTGGAATCCGTTCTGCGTAAATACATCGAATAGCTCATTGCGCGAAGTCGTAGCCTGCAAATGCCCATCCGGAGTCAACACATGCAGCCATTCCGGGAACAGAAGATCGATCTGCCTGGCGTAGGCCCGCAGAGACGAGTAGCTGCCCGCATCCCACGTTACATAAAATGCCGCGCGAATGCCTTCCTCCCCGTTCAGAGCAACCTGCGAAGCCGGCAGCTTCGATTTACGATGCGCTCCGCGCTGGCCCTTCAGCCGCTTCTTGTCCTTCTCCTTTTCCTTTTCCGTCAGTGGATGATTCTTATGTTTTTCCACAGGAAGAACAAGCTTCGGCAAAGACTCGCTTCTCAATGCGGTATACGCAAAGAAAATAATCAGCAGCGTGATGCTGACGCCAAGAACGTCGAACACGCGGCGCAGCCGCTTCCAGCGCGCCTGGCGAGGATCATAAAAAACTGGCTTGGCCATGATGGAGATCGAGAACCTCCATCGTAAGTCCCCGTGACTCGCAGGGTCAATGCGTGGTCAGCGTTACGGCTCAATTTCCCCCCGCACACGCGCAGTCATTCCATCCGCGACTGCGCCGCGCTATAGTCAAGGCGTGCGCGACCTTCTCCGCCGACATCGCCGGTTCTTCCTCCTAATTACGCTCGCGGGCCTGGCACTGCGCGTCTTCTTCGCAGTCAAGTTCGCCCACGTAACCACCGACTCTCTCCTCTACGCCGACATCGCCAAAAACTGGCTCACCCGCGGCATCTACGGACAGACCGACTCCGGCGTCGTCGTCCCCACACTCATCCGCCTGCCCGGATACCCCGCCTTCCTCGCCATCGTCTTCAAGATTTTCGGGATGGAAAGTTACCGCGCCGTCATCGCAATTCAGGTATCTATCGATATTGGAACATGCTTTGTTCTGGCGGATGCCGCCCGTCGCTGGTTCCGAAAAACACAGTCGGGCACAAACGACGACCGCCCCGCTCAAGCCGCCTTCGCCCTGGCCGCCCTCTGCCCTTTCCTAGCCAACTACACCGCCGCAGTTCTCACCGAAACCCTGGAAGTCTTCTTTACGGCTCTAGCTCTGAACTTCGTCATCAGAGGTCTTCAAAGCACGCCTCTATGTGGCGCGGGCACTTCTGTCCGTAAAATGCAGGAGGGAAAAACAAAGCTGCATCTTCCCCCCTGGATCGGATCCGGCCTCGCCACCGGCGCCGCGATCTTACTCCGCCCCGACGGCGGCCTCCTCCTCGCCGCCATCGGCGGCTATCTCGGAACCCTGTTCCTGATTCGCAAACGCAAACAGGAAATTATCGCCGCACTAGCTCTCGGCGCAACGGCCCTCGCCTGCCTCCTCCCCTGGACCGTCCGCAACAGTCACACTTTTGGCCTCTTCCAGCCACTCGCCCCACGCTACGCCAACATGCCGAACGACTTCGTTCCCCACGGATTCAATCATTGGACCAAAACCTGGATCGCCGACTACGTTTCAACCGAAGAATTTTACTGGTCCGAACCCGGCGAAGAACTCGATATCGACAAACTTCCCGAACGCGCCTTCGACAACTACGAGCAATACCAGCGCACGCAAGACATGCTCGACGACTACAACACTGACCACGACGTTTCCCCCGAGCTCGACGCCCGCTTCGAAGCCCTCGCCCTAGAACGCATCCGAGACCATCCATTCCGTTATTGGGTCAGGCTACCATTCCTGCGCATGGCCGATATGTGGCTTCGCCCCCGCACCGAACTGCTTCCCGCCGATACGCGCTGGTGGGAATTCGACGCAGGTGCCCCCTCGGCTGCAACCTCTCTCGGGCTGGGATTACTGAATCTCGCGTATCTCATCGCGGCCGCACTCGGTTTTACGAAATTATTTTTCACCCAAACAACACGATTTCGATTCACCGCACAACACGCAGGCCTGCTGTTACTGTTTTTCCTTCTGCGCACACTCTTCTTAGGCAGCCTTGAAAATCCCGAGCCACGCTACACGCTGGAAGCCTATCCAGTAGTGATTCTTGCGGCTGCAACCTGCTGGCGCGCCGCGATGCAATCGGCGAAACTACGGAAATCCGTATCGCTCCTACTCACAACTAGAAGCTCTCCAAGTCCTTCGGGCGTCGTTCACAAGAAAGGAATCGTAAATATCTGATTTTCGGGCTTGCTCAATTGGGCATGACAATAGCAGAATGTCTAACCAAGGAACCTATGTAAGAGACTTCGCCGTAAAAGCTGTGCCCGCATGCTGCTGCCTGGCGGCACACCATTTAGCAGTCGCAAGATGAGTTCGTGAATTGGCTCTGCACTGGCTGGAGTATTTTCAATTTTGGAATCTATGTTCTTCAGGAGTCCTATCGTGAAACTAACCTGCTTCGCGTGTTTCGTTTTCTTTTTGACTGCTGCTTTTTCGTCCTTTCTCCACGCCGCTGAAGTCACCGCCAACATCTCCGGGACACTGAAAGATTCCACCGGCGCCGTAATCTCCGATGTCGCCGTAACCCTCACCAACACGGAAACCAACGTGGCGAAGACGGCGCAAACCGATAGTGGCGGGTCGTACTCCTTCACGCTGGTCCCCATCGGCAACTATCGAATTGCGGCCGAGCGGCAAGGTTTCCGCAAATACGTGCATGGCGGCATCGTGTTGAATGTCAACCAGAATGCCAAACTCGACATCGCTCTGCAGACCGGAGAACTTAAAGAAGTAATCGAAGTCACCGGCGATGTCACCCAAGTCGATACCGTCAGCGCAACTCTCGGCAGCGTAGAGACGCAACGTCGAATTCTCGATCTCCCTCTCGTCGAACGCGATACCTTCCAGCTCGGCCTTCTGCAAGCGGGCGTCTTCCCTGCGGATGAAGACGACGGCAGCGGCAACCTCTTTTCTATCAGCGGGCAGCGCTCAGAATCCATCAGCTTCTTGATCAACGGCACCGACAACAACAACTTCCTCGGCAACAACGCCGTCGTCGATCCCAATCCGGACGCAGTAGAAGAATTCAAAATCCTCACCAACAACTACAGCGCGGAATACGGTCGAACTTCCGGCGGGATTGTGAATCAGGTCATCAAGGCTGGCTCGAATAGTTTTCACGGAGACGTTTTCGAATTCTTCCGCAACGACGCCCTCAACGCCGCCGACTACTTCACCAAGACAGTTACACCCTTCAAGCGCAACACCTTCGGCGGCACCTTCGGCGGCCCTATCCGCAAAGACAAGACGTTCTTCTTCATCGCGTACCAAGGGGAAAGAAAGCGGGAGGGGCAGACTGCGAAGGTGCTTGAGGTGTTGAGCCCCGCGGAACGCACGGGAGATTTTAGTGAGCTCTTGCCGAGCACCCAGTTGGTCGATCCATCCGGCCTCGCATATGTCAACAACCAGGTACCTGTTAATCCCGTAATTGCAAAATACATTACCAAGTACTTGCCCTAGGATTCCTGGAAGCTGAACAAACGCCTTACCTTGAGCTATGGCATGCGCTACGAATACAACAGCCCTCTGCGGGACATTCACAATGAGATCTTGGGATATTTTCCAGGCAAGCAGTCCACAACGCAGGCAATTTAACCTTCGGCCAGGTCACGCAAGCCCACGACCCGCGCATCATGCAGCTAGCGCTGAAGTTCTACTTCTGATCCCTTGAGCGCAGGCCCAGGCGCCTAGCCTAGGCAGCGCCCAACTGACCTGCCCCCTGTTTCCGTTCACGGTAGAATACGACAACTTGGTTCAATTGCACCACCCCTACCCGTAGCCGGAGTTGTGGAAAAGTGGGAAACGCGTTCTTCAGCGTTTTCCAAGGCAGCTTCATCGCCGTCTTTT
>JANXUC010000180.1 GCA_025352065.1 Acidobacteriaceae bacterium
TCCTAAAGCACGGGCTTCAAAACCACCCTCGGTGATTCTTCAACGGAGAAGATGACTTCGCTGGAGTTCATATACAACAAGTATAGCTTAGGCTTTTCGCGGACAAGAGTGTCCGCGCCGGGCTTAGCTTTGTCTCATCACAGAGACACGGATTGGATTTCTCCGTGTCTCTGTTGTCTCCGTGGTGAATTGCATTCGGCTTACGCCTTGCAGTTGAGTGCGCTAATTCCCGGGAATCTCGCCATTTCATCCAGGGCTTCTTCGATGCGAAGGAGCTGGTTGTACTTAGCAATACGGTCTGTTCTGGATGCAGAACCAGTCTTAATTTGACCGGCACCCGTGGCGACCGCGAGATCGGCGATGAAGGTGTCTTCGCTTTCTCCGGAACGGTGCGAGATCACTGAGGTGTAGCCGTTGCGGCGGGCGAGCGCAATCGCATCCAGCGTTTCACTGACCGTGCCGATCTGATTTACTTTGATAAGAATAGAGTTGGCGACGTGTCGGTCGATACCTTCCTGGAGGCGCTCTGTATTGGTAACAAAAAGATCGTCGCCGACCAATTGAATCTTGTCGCCCAATTCTTCCGTCATCATCTTCCAGCCGTCCCAGTCGTCTTCAGCCAGGCCGTCTTCAATGGAAACAATGGGATAGTCTGCCACCCACTTGGCCCAGAAGCGGACCATTTCTTCGGAGGACTTCACGCTCTTGTCGCTCTTCTTAAAGACATACTTGCCGTCCTTGAAGAACTCGCTGCTGGCGGGGTCGAGGGCGATCGCAATGTCTTTCCCGGGGCGATAACCTGCACCCTGGATGGCTTCCAGAATCACCTCTATGGCTTCGGTGTTCGATTTCACCGAGGGCGCGAAGCCGCCTTCGTCGCCAACTGCGGTGTTGTAGCCGCGCTTCTTGAGCACACCCTTCAGAGTATGGAATACTTCAACACCCCAGCGCAGAGCTTCGGAAAAAGATTCTGCGCCGACCGGCATACACATGAATTCCTGGAAGTCGACATTGTTGTCAGCGTGTGCTCCGCCGTTGAGGATGTTCATCATAGGAACGGGTAGAACATGAGCGTTCACGCCACCGAGGTAACGATACAGCGGCATTTTGAAGCTATCCGCGGAGGCGCGCGCGGCGGACATGGAGACGGCAAGAATCGCGTTGGCACCGAGACGAGCCTTGTTCGGCGTGCCATCGAGTTCGATCATGCGCTGATCCAAACCGCGTTGATCGGAGGCGTCGTAACCGGCAACGGCCTCTGCAATCTCACCGTTCACGTTCTCCACGGCTTGCAGAACGCCTTTGCCGAGGAAGCGTTTAGCGTCGCCGTCACGAAGTTCGACAGCTTCATGTTCGCCGGTGGAGGCGCCGCTGGGAACGATGGCGCGAGCGCGAGTGCCATCTGCCAGAAGAATTTCCGCTTCTACAGTAGGGTTGCCGCGGGAATCGAGCACCTCGCGGGCGCGAACTTCTTGAATCGTCATAGAGATGTCCTTGAAAGAGGGCTCCGGAGCTAGGTCCGGGCGGGCGGAATAAGATTTGCGCACTGCTGTACCGGCTGGAGAAATGGCCGAAACTGGGATGATGTCGCTCATTTCGATGAACTCAGAATTATAACGGATGGAAAAGGCGATCAGCGGCGTTGGGCCGTCAACTTTTTGCTGCTCTATGGGGTTCCGCCCCTCGTACCTGATGTGGTTCCCCCGCGTCCCGGTTCTATTGTTCGCAATCTGCGGCTCGTCTAAAGTCAAAGTTACGATCAAATTGCAGGAGGATGTCATGAAAAGATTGGCAGTTGTGTGCGTTGGGTTGGTGTTTACTCTGGCTGCTGCTGCGGAGACGAATTTGTCTTTGCCCGCTGGCACGGCAGTACGAATCAAGCTGGAAAATACTTTGGCGACTTTCAGCAGTAAGCAAGGCGACACATTTTCCGGTCGCGTAACCGAAGTCGTTGCTCTGGCTGGCAAGACGGTGATTCCGGTTGGCGCTACAGTGCAAGGCACCGTAGGTCGAGTTGCGGAGCCGCGTCGTGTGCAAGGGCGTCCGTCGATTGCGCTCTACCCACATACCGTCATTTTGCCGGATGGGACTCGCTATAACCTGAACGCAACGGTTGTGGATACAAGTTTGCGAAATGGAACGGACGTGAATGAGGAAGGTGCCTTTAAGGGGCAAGTGCGGGATCGCGGCGACAACGTCGAGTTGGCAGCAGGTGCTGCGGGCGGCGGAGTCATTGGCGCCCTGGCGGGCGGTGGCAAGGGATTCTTGGTTGGTGCGGCAATTGGCGCTGGCGCGACCACGATTCACTGGCTCACTAAGCATCATTCAGCAGTCTTGCCCGCAGGCACGGAATTGGTAATGGAATTGAGCCGTCCGATGGTGATGAGTTCTGCGGTTGCAGGAGAGTAGAAAGTTGCTAGCTCTTAGCCATTAGCTGAAGCAAAGCCGGAGCCTGAGAGCTTCGGCTTTTTCTTATGGTCTAGCAAAGTCTGGCTGGGGATGGCGCTCAAGGCGAATGGCTAAGAGCGCTCTACGACGCGAACGACACGCCTGACAGTAGCTCTGCTTCACTGACGAGTTGCAGTTCGATCCAGCCTTCGACCGGGAGCGCATCTACAGGAAGGCGGTCATGCCAAAGGCTGACACGCATGCGCAAGTGATCGGCTGTGAGGCCGGTGCTGGTCATCGGCGCGCACAGCCACTCCAGCGGCAAGCGGAATTCGAAGACTTTCTTTAGGGCCAGTTGGACGGGCGATTTGTCGCTATGACCGGCATTCATAATCTGCGTGCCGTTTTGCGGATTGGTTACGCTCCACTCGCCCAAAACGCGCCGCTCCATAGATGCATCCACACGCAACTCGCGATGAGTAGCTAGATTTCCGGAAGTCCGTGATTCCACATTTACAACAATGTCACAACTCATGTCGAGCACGCCGCCGATAAAGTCAAGGCGTCCGTAGAGAAACTGTTCATCGACCCCGGCATAAACGGCATCCAGCAGGAATTGCTTGCCGTGCATGGCGCCAGCGCGCTGGTCGGCTGTATGCATGGCAGCGCCCATCCACTCGAAATAGCGCGTGATTTCTCCATCGATCCTCGGATGTATGTAACTGGTCTGCTGAATGAACGCCGGGCGGCTCGGAGTCGCGGTGATGGGTTGCACCAGATAGTCGGGCGGCATCGCACCGAGCGCGTGGTAGACGTTGGCCAAATGCTTGCGATAAAGCTCGTCAAAATCGCGGTCGTTCGCGGAATGGTGTTCGGGACCGTACCACCAGTTCCAGTCGCTGCCTTCGGCGATCAAGATTTCTTCATAAGAAAGTTGCCGCTGTTCTTCCGTAGCTTGCGGTGCGTTCTCGTCATAGAACTCGCGGGCTGCGTGCAGGTAGTCCCAGGCGCGATTATCTTCCGGAGCGCCTATCCAAACATTGAAATTCGCATTAATCCAGGAGCCTGGCACAATACCGCCGAGCGAACTGAAATTCTTGTGCCGCGCAATCGCCTCGGAAACAGTCACCGGCTCCAAGCCGTCGCCGTTCTGCAAGGCATCGTAGAAGCGGCGCAAGAACTCCCGCCCAGACCCAGGATAATATTCCCAGGCATTTTCGCCGTCGAGAATAATCGAGACCACAGCATCTCTACCTTGATCCAGAACCGGCTGAGCTGCGTTTCGAATATTGTTGAGCAAATGCTGAGCAGCTTCCTTCGGCGGCATTCCGGAGTACACAAAGCCGATCAGATCGGACATGGTGTGGTCGCGGAATAACATATTCATCCGCGTATCGTTCTTCTCGTATTGGTACAACGTGTAGAGTCGGTCGGGTCCGCCTCCAATCAGTCGCCCCCCACCATCTCGGACGAAATTGAAATCCAGGCTGCGGGAGAGTACGCCTTCATCCGTTGCCATCCAATTCACGCCGAGGGTATGCGCGATGGAAATCGTTTCCTCGGAGACGCTGCCCTCGGAGGGCCACATACCTCGAGGGCGAATTCCAAAAACATCTTGGTGTAAATCCATGCTGCGTTTGATCTGCTCCCGTGCGTCTTCAGGGCGGCGATACTGGCGGGTGGGCAGGGTTAGGCCCGGCGTTGAAACTCCTCCCTGATTTGTGTCGCAGACTAGCGGCAAAATAGGGTGATAGAAAGGAGAAGTGGAAATCTCGATTCCACCTCGAGCCGCAGCATCCGCGTGCGCAGGAAGCACCTTTGCCAGCAATTCCCTTTCCCGTCGAATGACAAATTTCTGATCCTCCAGGGAAAAGTCTCGCTCCTTGCGAATCAACTCGGCAACGTCTTTCTCTTCCAGGAAAAATTCGTCAAACCAGGCGATCTGCGAAAGTACCTGCAGGTCGGTAAAATCTTGCGCACCAAAAGAAAGCTCCGCACTCTCCGTTGATCCTCCGCTGGAACGCACCCGCTCCCAAAGTTCGCGATAGCGCGGATATCGGCCAATCACATGCACCGGATTAGCCTGAAACAAGTACTGCAAGGCAAACCGGCGCTCTTCCGTGGTGAGATCCTTGGCAGGCTTGGACGCCACTTCAAAGAACGGATCACTGGCGGTCCCGGCCACATAATCCTGGATTTGGGTGATGAGCGAAGGCACCAGATTGAACGTCTGGTGAACATTTGGAAACTCGTCGAGCAGCTTAACCATCCCGTAGTAATCCTTGAGCGCATGCAAACGCACCCAAGGCAGCCGGTAGGAGCCCGTGACAAGGTCTTTATAGTACGGTTGATGCTGGTGCCAGAGAACGACTACGCGCAGGGCGGGCATTCCGCTTGACTACCCCTCTAAAAATAAATGATTAGGAGTCTACCATGCGCGAGAGACGCAGTATCCGCTACACTGGTGGCTTCCAAGTTACTTTCGATGATCGAACAATCCGATGACCCAATCCAACGAGCAAGCTCCGCGCGTTCTCTCGGCCCGACACGATGTTTCCCTGCTCAACGCCGACGACCTTTTCTTGTTCAATGAAGGGACCCACAACCGTATCTACGAAAAGCTGGGAGCTCACCCTTCTACAGTTAACGGCGAATCTGGCACTTTCTTTAGCGTTTGGGCGCCGAGTGCTCGCAGCGTCGCTGTCGTGGGTGACTTCAACGGATGGAACCCAGCCTCACACCCCATGCATGGCCGTGGACACTCCGGCGTGTGGGAATGCTTTATTCCCGGCGTAGGCAAGGGAACCATCTACAAGTACCACATCGTCACGCAAGTCCCGGGCCGCACTTTTGATAAAGCGGATCCTTTTGGTTATCGCTGCGAAAAACCGCCTCGCACCGCGTCGCAGGTCTGGGATCTCGATTACCAATGGAGTGACGACGCCTGGATGAAGGGGCGCAAACAGAAGAATTCCTTGCAAGCCGCCATGTCGATTTACGAGATGCATTTGGGTTCGTGGATGCGCGTGCCGGAAGAACATGGGCGGTCACTCAGCTATCGCGAAATAGCGCCCCGCCTCGCCGAATATCTTCAGCGCATGAATTTCACCCACGTGCAGTTGCTGCCCATCATGGAGCACCCGTTCTATGGATCGTGGGGCTACCAGACGACGGGTTACTTTGCACCCACTGCGCGCTACGGAACTCCACAAGACTTCATGTATCTGGTGGACTTCTTGCATCAGCGTGGAATCGGAGTAATTCTGGACTGGGTACCGTCTCACTTTCCCACCGATGGTCACGGGCTTGCTTTCTTCGATGGAACGCATTTGTTCGAACATGCGGATTCGCGGCAAGGGTTCCATCCCGATTGGAAGACGAATATTTTCAATTACGGCCGAAGCGAAGTCCGCAGCTTTCTGTTGAGTAGCGCCATTTTCTGGCTCGACAAGTATCATGCCGATGGCCTGCGTGTGGATGCCGTTGCTTCCATGCTGTATCTGGATTACTCGCGCAACGAAGGCGAGTGGATTCCCAATAAATTTGGCGGCCGCGAAAATCTGGAAGCGATTTCATTCCTGCGCCGCATGAACGAAGACATTTACCGAAATTTCCCTGATGTGCAAACAATTGCCGAAGAATCCACCTCGTGGCCCATGGTCTCGCGGCCAGTGCACCTTGGCGGCCTCGGCTTTGGCATGAAGTGGGATATGGGCTGGATGCATGACACGCTGGAGTACTTTGAGCATGACCCCATCCACCGCAAGTTCCACCACAACCAACTCACGTTCCGAATGATGTACGCCTACCACGAGAATTTTGTGTTGCCGCTTTCGCATGATGAAGTCGTGCATATGAAGGGATCGTTGATTCGGAAGATGCCGGGCGATGAATGGCAGAAGTTTGGCAATCTTCGCCTTCTTTATGGCTACATGTACGCGCAGTCTGGCAAGAAGATGTTATTCATGGGCGATGAATTCGCCCAGGTACGCGAGTGGGCGCATGATGGCAGCTTGGACTGGCACTTGCTCGCAGAGCCGTTGCACGAAGGGATGCGACGCTGGGTTGAGGCCATCAACCGCCTGTATCGTGATGAACCGGCTATGCACGAACTCGAGTGCGACCCGGCAGGCTTTGAGTGGATCGATTGCAACGACGCTCCAGCCAGCGTCGTGTCGCTTATGCGCAAAAGCAAGAATCCGCAAGATGCTGTAATGGTGGTTTGTAATTTCACGCCAATTCCGCGCATGGACTACAGGGTTGGAGTCCCACATGGCGGTTTCTGGCGCGAAGTTCTGAATAGCGATGCCAAGGAATACGGAGGAAGTGGGAGCGGAAACTATGGAGGGCGGGAGGCGGAAGAAGTTCCGTCCCATGGAAAACCATTTTCGCTTCAACTCATGCTGCCGCCGCTGGGTGCGCTTTTTCTGAAAGCGGACGGCTGAGCTTAGGATTAAATCCCTAGGCGGACAAACCTTGCACGGACAAAACTGCTTTCAGCTTAGCGAGAACCTGCTCCAAATCCGCACCCTTGGTCACGGTCGCATCTACGAAGTTGCGGGCCTCTTCTAAAACCGTCTGAAGGCTCGAAATCAGGATCACTGGAGTGGCGGGGGAGGCTTGCTTGATCTTTGCCGCGACCTCGCCACCGCAGCCGCCGATCTTTTGGCAATCGTCGACCAGCACGGCATCAATCCGTGAGCTGCGAAACTTGGCTAAGGCTTGGCCACCATTCTTGGCTAGCAGTATGTGGTATCCAGACCCGCCGAGGAGAGCCTCGTAGGCGGTCGAGAGACCCGAATCGTTTTCAACACAAAGCAAAGTGGGGAGGTTCATTTGGGGGAGCAACCGCCTAGCGTAAGTTTTCACGAACCAGCTAAAACAATCCGCTGGCTCCTGACGAAAACGGATGCATTCGTTGCTCCAGACTAGCTACCTATTGTTTTCAATACTTTAGCTCATGGATTTTGCGGAATTTTTCAGGCGGGCGGGTCACAACTTCCCTGGCTTCGGCAGGTCTTACATAGTGACAAAGGGCTGGCACTAGGTTAAGAAACGCCAACCGGGACGCGCTGATGTCTCCGGCTCCCCTCGTGCTAGACTCACAAGTTAGACAAGACTGCCGATGCGTATTCTTACCCGCTACATCCTGGGCGAGGTTCTGGCCAGCGCTCTCATCGGAATAGCGATTTTTACGTTCGTTCTCTTCACCCGCGATCTGGGTCGCATCCTGGAGTTGGTCGTCCGTAACAGCGCTCCGCTGTCCAGCGCGCTGCAAGTCCTGCTCTACACGCTTCCCGTAGCTTTCACTTACACGATTCCCATGGGCGTACTAGTGGGAATTTTGATTGGCCTCAGTCGGCTTGCAGCGGATAGCGAAATCACTGCGATGCGGGCCACTGGAATGGGCATCTGGAACTTCGTTCGTATTTTGTCGCTGTTCGTGGCGGGTGCTTGGGGCCTGGCGCTGTTGAACAGCCTTTGGCTGGCACCCGCAGCCCAGGCAAGCCTGACCGCGTTACAAGACCGCCTGAAGACTTCACAGGCATCGTTTGAGGTGCAACCTCGCGTTTTCTACGAAGGCTTTCCGAAGGCCGTGCTGTACGTTCAAGACGTTGTCAATGCGCAGCGCACGGCTGTCTGGAAGGGCGTGTTTCTCGCGGATCTCAGCAACCCGTCTTCGCCGCGGATCACGCTGGCGCGGGAGGGGCTTCTGATAAGCGAGAGTCCGACTTCACTGCGCTTGCACCTGAGTAGCGGATCAACCCACGAAATCAATCCAAAATCGGTTGAGGACTACCAGATTTCAACTTTCCAGGAAACCGATATTCCGATTGAGTTGCCCTCCGCCGAGGCCGGAGCCAGTAAAGGACAACCTCCACTGGGAGCCACGCCAACAAAGGCGCTTTGGCAACAGAGTAGGACAAATACCGCCATCAACTCGCGAACCAGCGGTATCGAGTTTCATCGCCGCCTCGCTCTGCCGAGCGCTTGCCTTGTGCTGGCACTGGTGGGAATTCCACTGGGACTCTCTGCCAAGAAGGGCGGCAAGTCGAGCGGCTTCGTCCTTACCATTGTTCTGGTATTTGTCTACTACTCGCTCTCGCTAATCGGAGTTTCTTTAGCCAAAGAGGGCAGGTTGCCGGTTGCGTTGGGAGCTTGGCTGGCCGACATTCTCTTCCTCGCAGGTGGACTTTTTCTTCTCTATCGAATTGAGCGGCGACCTATCGAAGTTGGTTCCTGGCGCAGGTTCTGGGCAACTGTCAAGGAACGGTTGCGGCGGCCCGTCTTAGTCAGAGAGCGCCGGGACCCACGTGAGGTGACAGGCAAAGTCTACCGAGTCATGCAGCGGCCGCGAGTGTTTGGCCTGAATTTCCCTATGCTGCTGGACGACTACGTGCTGAAGGACT
>JANXUC010000010.1 GCA_025352065.1 Acidobacteriaceae bacterium
GTGGTAAATGTGCCGATCCCAACGTTGACATCGCTTCCTCCTGCTGGCCCAGATTCACCCCGCTCAATTACATCTGGGGCGCAACAATAATCAACTGAAAAGTTCCCGGCGTAAATTCGGGAAGGTTACCGGGATCGGGTGGTTTCGTTCCGGGTTTGATTTGCTCAAAGGGTAAGTAGAGTTTTTGGCTGACCGGATCGAGAGCCATCGTTCTTGCCTCCCGCTCGGTTTTCACGGTCTGCACCACGGTGTACTTATCGAGGCTGTCCTGCTTCACCACTGTGAGTGTTCCGTCGCAATTCGAGGAGAATACGAGTTTCCGGTCCCCATCGTAAATCGCCGCATCCGGCTCCACGCCGACAGGAATCTTGGCGATTTGTTTTCCCGTGTCAGCATCGGTGACAATCATGAGCTTGTTGTCGCACACGGAAAACAAGCGGCGACCCTTCGCATCCATTGCCAACCCCGACGGGCCCTTGCACGGCGTCAAGGACCACTCGTCCTGCACTTTCGTTCCATCCGCGTTCAAACGCACGAGCGAGTCTTTGTCTTCAATGTTTACGTACACATTTCCCTTGCCGTCTGTCACAGCAAACTCGGGGATGCCACTGAGGGGAACTGTTGCAACAATTTTTTCTGTTCGGGCGTCGATGACACTCGCGCTGTGGCTGTGGGCATTGAAGGCATAGACGCGCTTCTTGGTGGGTTCGTACAGTACCGCGTCGGGGGCTAGACCGACCTTAATCGTCTGTGTCACCGCATTCGATTTGAGATCAAACACGACAATGGCGTTGTCACCGCCATCGGAGATGAAACCTTTGTTGAACTCTTTCGCCAGTGCAATCCCGTGTACGCGCTTCAGGTTTGCAACCCTGGCCACTTCTTTTGCGGAGTTAAGGTCCAGTATCAGTACTTCGTCGCCCCGGGTTACGTACAGGTGGTGATTGGGAGCATCCGCGACCAGATAATCCCAATAGGTTTGATCACCGCCAAAAGGAATGCGATCGGTCACAGAGTACTTCTGCGCGTTGACCGCGACTGAGCACCACATACAAAAGGCAACCGCAAGAAAACCGTGAATCCGCACAGAGCCACCTCCAACCAGAACGCGCCGACATAGCGCGCAAGGAACTACTCAGGACCGTCAGTATTGGGCATGCTGTTGCATTGTTTCGCTCGCATCTCCATGAGCGCGAAGTGCTCCGCCATCATTTTGGCAGCGGCTTTGGGATCCTGCTTCTCGATTTCCACGTAAATGTTTTCATGGGAGCGATATGAGCTCGGGTAGTCCAGCAGAAGCCGAACCGTTTCTTTTCTGCTCTCCATCAGCATTTGGGAGAGCATCTCGATGATCGTGGCCATGACGCCATTCCTTGCCGCTTGGACGATGCAGCTGTGGAACTGGGGCTCGCTGCGGCACCACGCTTCCGGATCACCCATCGCCTTTTCCATCTCTCGTAATGTTTGGCGCATAGCCTGCAAGTCGTCGTCGGTCCGCCGCTCGGCGGCAAGGCTCGCGAGTTCCACTTCAAGCGTTCGTCGCGTATCAAACAGATCGGTCTTGGCAACATTCTTGAGAGCAAGCGCAAATTCCAACGGAACTCGCATGATGTCGCTGGCGGAATCGGCAAGATATGAGCCCGAGCCCTGTCGTGCTTTGATCACTCCCATGATTTGCAGAGCTCGCAGCGCCTGGCGCAGCGTGGGCCGACTCACCGCCAATGCCTCCGCCAGATCTCGTTCTGGCGGTAATTTGTGGCCGGGCACAAAAATTCTTTTCCCGATCAACTCTTTGAAGCGGACGATCAGTTCATCCGGAATCGCCACCCGGCTAATACGAGGACCGATATCGAGCGACAGAGGCATGCGGAAACTCTCTCTCAACCAAACGCAGCAGTTATAACTCAACTACGCTCAATTTGTCAATTGGTAAACTGATCAAGTGATTAGATAAAAAAACAGTTGACAACCTATCCAATTAGCGGTTATTTTTGCCGCTCCCGCGCCTGTCATACGAACCTCATCACCGGAGACGCGAAATGAGATTAACAAGATCATCTGTCCTATTTGCCCTGATCACGTTGGTCGGCGCCAGTTTATGGGCTCAAACCGCCAGCACTTCACTGAACGGCACAGTCACCGATCCCAAAGGTTCGGTCATCCCGGATGCAACGCTGACGCTTTCCAACCCGCAAACGGGGTTTACCCGAAGTCTAAAAACTAACGGTCAGGGCGCCTATCAGTTCCTGCAGGTACCGCCCGCAACCTACGAACTCAGGTTGAGCGCGGCGGGCTTTGCCACGCTAAAGCAGAGCGGCGTAGTGCTAATGGTCAACACGCCTGCCACGCTGGATCTCCCGATGCGTGTGGCGGGAGCCGACACGGTCGTCGAAGTCACCGGGACGGCTCCACTTGTCAACACGCAGGACGCCAGCTTAGGACACGCGTTCAACAGCGACCAGATTTCTTATCTGCCATTTGAAGGACGGGAAGCGGCCAGCATCCTGAGTTTGCAGGCAGGTGTCGTTTACACCGGCAACACCAGCCATCCGGCCAACGACAGCCGCAGCGGCGCGGTCAACGGCGCGCGCAGTGACCAGACGAACGTCACGCTCGACGGGATTGACAACAACGACCAAACCCAAGGGCTCGCCTTTGCTGGTGCGTTACGAGCTACGCTCGACTCACTGCAGGAATTCAAGGTCACCACGAGCAACGCGACAGCTGACGCCGGCCGTTCTTCGGGTGGACAAGTGGCGCTCGTAACCAAGAGCGGAACCAACAGCATTCACGGTACTGCCTACTGGTATTACCGTCCGCCCTTCGGAGCCGCCAACGACTGGTTCAACAAGCGGGCTGAACTAGGGAGCGGACTCCCCAACAAACCTCCGTTTTTACTACGGAACACGTTCGGCGCCACCTTCGGAGGTCCGATCAAGAAGAACCGCCTGTTTTATTTCCTCGCGTATGAGGGCCAGAGGACGCGGGAAAGCCTGCAGGTGACGCGCATAGTTCCGAGTGCCGGACTGCGCAACGGATCCATTACCTACCAGTGCTCCCAAGATCCGAGTTGTCCCGCAGGCGGCAACTTTACTCTGACGCCAGCTGATCTGTCGCTGATGGATCCCAACTGCACCAGCCTTGGAAGCTGTCCGTTGGGACCAGGCGCGAATCCCGCTGTCATGCAGATTCTTCAGAAATATCCAGTGCCGAATACGAATGGAGCCGACCCATTCAACTTCCAGGGTTTTACATTCTCCTCGCCTCTGCCGTCCAAACAGGATACCTATGTTGCGAAGATCGACTACAATCTGACGGCAAATGGCAGCCACCAGGTCTTCGTGCGCGGCGGCTTGATGGGGGATCGGGGGTCATCTGCGAACGACCCGACTTCAACTTTTGGCTCCGGTGGTTCCGAGTTTCCAGGGCAACCCGCAAACATCACGCACCTCAATAACACCAGGGGGATCATCGCTGGCTACACGGCGGTTCTGCGCAATAACCTGCTGAACAATTTCCGTTATGGCTTCATTCGTCAGGGCTTTGTGGATCTCGGGCGACAAACGCAGCATTACATCAACTTTCGGGGTCTCGACAACCTGACCGCCCAGACACCATCGACCCGCACTCTGGTTCCCGTCCATAATTTTGCCGACGACATCGTTTGGACCAAGGGCGCCCACACGATGCAGTTCGGTGGCAACCTGCGGGTGATCAACAATATTAGGAATTCCAATAGCACGTCGTTTTTTACAGCTCAGACAGACTCGTTCTGGCTGACTGGCGGGTGCGTCGCTTGTAGTAGTGGGGTGCCGGGTAGTCTCGATCCCAGAGGATTCGGGTTCCCGGCCGTGAATTCGGACTTCAGTCCCAGCTATGATTTCGCCGTAACAGCTTTAGCCGGCCTGGTTACGACGGTGGGCTCCAACTACAATCTGACGAAAAACCTTACTCCGTTGCAAGAAGGAGCGCAGGTCCCCCGTCATTTTCGGGATCATGAACTGGAATTTTATGCCCAGGATAGCTACCGCATGAAGCCCAACCTGACGGTTACGTTTGGGTTGCGCTACACGCTGTTGCAGCCCCCCTATGAGACGAACGGAACGCAGGTCGCTCCTGATACCAGCATCGACGCATGGTTTAAGCAGCGCGGCGCAGCCATGCTTAAGGGACAGGCCTACGAGCCACTCCTGAGCTTCAGCCTGTCCGGGCAGGCCAATGGCAAGAAGCCGTACTGGGAGTGGGACCACGAAGATTTCGCGCCCCGCATCGCCATCGCCTATTCACCGAAGGCCGAAGATGGGTTCTCAAAGCGGCTGTGGGGAGGACCGGGTAAGAGCTCCATTCGAATGGGCTATGGTATGTACTACGATCACTTCGGGGAGGGCATCGTCAACAGCTTTGATCAGCTGGGTTCGTTCGGGCTTACGACTGCGCTCAGCAATCCGGCAGGGGTGCAGACGGTCGATGGTTCCGCACGCTTCTCCGACATCAATACCATCCCGACAACCAGCGCCAGCACCAGCGGCACGTGTCCGGTTGCGCCTTGCCCAATCGTGGAGGCTGCTCCGAGCGGCTCGTTTCCGGTTGTCCCGCCAGCCGGACTCGCTGGCGGCTATGCCATTACGTGGGGTTTGGATGATCGCCTCAGAACCCCTTACTCCCATCTGATGAACTTATCGGTGGAGCGCGAGTTGCCTAAAGGATTCGTGTTCGAAGCCGCTTATGTGGGTCGGTTCGCGCACCGATTGCTCCAGGAAGTGGACTTGGCGATGCCAGCGGATCTTCATGATCCCCAGTCCAAGATGGACTACTTCACCGCCGCCACGCTGTTGGCCAAGCAGTATCAGGCCAAAGTGCCAATCGAGAATGTTCAGCCGATTCCGTATTGGGAAAACATCTACCCGGCGGCAGCGGGCCCTTCCGCCACGCAAATTGGCGGCGACTGCGGCAAGCCGGGAGTTTCTTGCAGCGGCCTAACCAACGGCCTCCCCGCCAATGTAACGGCAACGCAAGCGATGTATGACCTGTTTGCGTTCAACGCGGGCAATGAGACCACCGCGCTGGAGTTTGCCGATGTCCCGGGTCTGGTCAGCGCGAACGGATGCTACCCAGCTTGTGCTTCCATCAACGGCCAACAAACGCCGTTCACGTTCTACTCCCCGCAATATTCGTCATTGTATGCGTGGCGAAGCGACGGGAACAGCGCGTATCATGCGGGGCAGTTCAGCTTGCGCCGCCGTATGGCAGACGGACTGCAATTCGACCTGAATTACACCTATTCCAAATCCATGGATGTCGGCTCGAATGCCGAAAGAATCAACCACTTCCAGGGTAGCGGTTTTGCCAGCCAGGTGCTGAATTCCTGGTTTCCCAAGCAGCTGCGGGGGCCGTCCGACTTCGATGTCACGCACCAAGTCAACGCGAACTGGGTTTATCAACTGCCCTTCGGGAGTGGCAAGCGTTTTGGCCGTGGAATGAATCGTTGGCTGGATGCCGCCGTTGGTGGGTGGACCGTTTCGGGGCTGTGGCGCTGGACAAGCGGGTATCCGTTCTCGATCAGCAGTGGATTTGGTTGGGCCACCAACTTCGATGAGCAATCCTTGGCGGTGCTGAATGGAAAGCGACCCCGTACCGGTACTTTTATCCTAAAAGGCCAACCCAATGTATTCAGTAATCCCAGCAATCCGAACAACTCGAGTGACCCCAATACGGCCATCAACCAGTTCCGTGCAGCCCTCCCCGGCGAATCAGGACAACGGAACAATCTGCGTGGTCCTGGAACATTCAACATCGATTTCTCCGTGAGCAAGGGCTGGAAGATTACGGAACGGCAATCGCTCCGGGCCAGCGCCGAAGCTTTTAACCTGACCAACACGCCGAGGTTCGACGTGGGGACGATGCAGCTCGGCCTGGCTGGCAACAGTATCACTAGCGCCAGTTCGTTCGGGAACTTCAGCTCAACATTGTCCAATCCGCGGATACTCGAATTCTCTTTGCGGTACAGCTTCTGAGAGGATTAGGGAAGACGGGCTTTGGATCTCGGAGATTGTCTGCCCATATGTTGAAAGCCCGAGTGCCTGCGACAGCGCGAAGAAGCATAGTGTGGAAATGCACGGTACCTTGCGGCTTCGAGAAGCAAATTCTCGATGCCGTAGGCTGGGTGGGATGTCATGAGGCTGAATGTCATGAGGTTGAATGTCGATGACGCGGGCGAGCAAGCCCCTACGCCGCCGCGTCGCTGCAACCCTGTGCCTGATGACCTTTGCATTTTTGCTCTACGCACAAAACCAGCAGCTACCAACGCCGCCACAGCCTCTACCCGGAAGCGCTGTTCCGCCCGCCTCTAAGCTCCAGCAAGAGAACTTTCCTCCAGAGTTGATGCACGATCTCGAAGCGATCAAGACTGCTGCCCTGAGCGACGAGTATGCCTATCAACAACTCGCGCATTTAACGGAAAACATCGGTCCGCGCCCCAGCGGGTCAACCGGAGCCAAAGCAGCGGTCGAATACGTTGCAGCGCAGATGCGCAATCTGGGTCTCGACGTTCATCTTGAAAAAGTGAAAGTGCGCCACTGGGTGCGGGGAGTCGAAACCGCCTCACTGGTTGAATACTCCGGACATGTGCCCGCAACCGAACAGAAGATCGTGCTCACAGCGCTAGGCGGCAGCACGTCGACCGGCACTGGGGGCATAACCGCCGACTTGGTAGTCGTCAACAATTTCAATGAGCTGAAAGCGCTGGGACACAATAAAGTTGCCGGGAAGGTAGTCCTTTTCAATGAGAGGTTCGATCAGCAAAAGGCCGAGGCCGGATTGGGAGCAGCTGCCTACCGAGAAGCCGTTGGCTACCGTGAATCAGGTCCTACAGTTGCGGCTGAAATGGGAGCCGTAGGCGCACTTGTCCGCTCGATCGGCAGCGCCGACTACCGCTTACCACACGCCGGAGACAGTGACTTTGCCGGCATTCCGGCGGGTGCGGTCAGCGGCGAGGATGCTGATCTGATCGCACATCTCTCTGCTCAAGGCCTAGTCCGCATGCACCTTACCCTCACGCCGCAGAAGCTGCCCGACGAAACCAGCTACAACGTCATCGGTGATCTGAAGGGAATTGAACATCCAGAGCAGATCGTGATCGTCTCTGGTCACCTCGACTCGTGGGATCTCGGTACCGGTGCCATCGACGACGGAGCTGGCGTCGTCATCACCATGGAAACTGCGGAGATTCTTCAGCACTTCCACCTGCAGCCGAAGCGCACCCTGCGCTTCATTGCCTGGATGGACGAGGAGACGGACGGCTCAGGCAGTCAACAATATAGAAAAGAAAATCGTGGCGATCTCTCCAACCACGTTGCTGCGATTGAGAGTGACGTTGGATCTGCACATCCGCTCGGCTTCGTGACAAAGATGAGCCAAGCCGCAGCCGAGGCGCTGGGGCCGGTGCAAACCGTCCTGCGCACAATCGGCGCAAACGTTTTGCAGGAAACTTCGCATCCGCCGGGGATTACCGACATCGCACCGATGTCCGAAGAAGGAGTGCCTGTGCTCGGTATCATGCAGGATACCCGCAACTACTACAACTACCACCACACCGCGGCAGACACGCTCGACAAGGTTGTCCCCTCAGAGTTGCGCGAGAACGCCGCTGCTATGGCTGTGATGGCCTATGCGCTCGCGGATATGAAGAATCCTCTGCCTCGATAGGCAGGGATTTAGGAGAAGTGGATGAATGGTCTGTTTGCAAAGAAGCCGTTAAATACGATCCTTGCGGAAGCCCAGGAGACCGGGGAGCACACGCTGCGTCGCGCTTTGGGCCCGGTCAGCCTTATTTCCCTTGGGATCGGCTCCATTATTGGAACTGGGATCTTCGTTCTTACCGGAGCCGCGTCCGCCCATCACGCTGGCCCCGCCATTCTTCTGTCCTTTATTCTGGCAGCCGTAGGATGCGCCTTCGCAGGACTCTGCTATGCGGAATTCGCGTCCATGATCCCGGTAGCGGGTTCGGCCTATACCTACAGTTACGCGACTCTCGGCGAATTCATTGCGTGGATCATCGGTTGGGATCTCGTTCTCGAATATGCCTTGGGATCCGCCACGGTTGCGAGCGGTTGGAGCGGTTATGTGCTCAGCTTTCTGCAGGACTTCGGAATTCTGTTTCCGCCCAAACTGGCGGGCTCTCCGGGGACGGCGTTTGTCCTTTACCAGGGGCACTGGGAGCGTTTAACCGCGCAGCTCCAAAGGGCCATGGTGCTCGCTCACGTTGATCCAGCCAAACTTCCGCATCAGTACTCTTCCTTCAATCTGGTCGGCTTTCTTGGGATCCTATTGGTTACAGCCCTTCTCGTGGTCGGCATCAAGGAGTCAGTGAACTTCACCACCGCTGTCGTTGTTGTGAAGATTTCCGTTCTGCTGATTTTCATTGGCCTCGGAATGAACTACATCCTGGGCCACCGCGCCGAAGCAGTCGCGAACTGGACTCCCTTTCTGCCCACGAACACAGGTCACTATGGTGATTTCGGATGGTCCGGTATAGCGACCGCTGCCGGCGTAATCTTCTTTGCGTACATCGGATTTGATCAGGTCTCAACGGCTGCGCAGGAATCCAAGAATCCCACGCGTGATATGCCCATCGGGATCCTCGGCTCTTTGGCCATCTGCACAATTATTTACCTGCTCGTTGCGGGTGTTCTTACCGGGCTTGTGAAGTACTCCTCGCTCGACGCGCCTGCTCCCATCGCTATGGCCATCGAAATTACAGGTGTCAGCTGGGGCAGCAGACTGGTCAAACTAGGTGCGATCTGCGGGCTGAGTTCCGCAATGGTGGTGACGTTGTTCGGTCAGTCGCGCATTTTCTTTTCTATGTCGCGCGATGGCCTGCTCCCCAAGTGGGCTAGCGCCGTTCATCCCCGTTTCCGCACTCCATACATTTCGACGATTCTTGTGGGCGTGTGCGTGGCTTTCGTCGCCGCGCTCGCGCCCCTTACAGTGATTAGTGAACTGGTGTCGATAGGAACGCTGTTGGCATTCGTTATCGTCTGCGGGGGCGTCTGGGTTCTCCGGAGGCGAGGAACCGAAGTCCCGCGCGCGTTCGTAACACCGTGGGTTCCGTTCACACCCATGATGGGTATCGCGGTGTCACTGCTGATGATGATCAGTCTCGGATGGGAATGCTGGGCCCGATTGATCATCTGGCTGGGAATCGGCATGATTATCTATTTTTTTTATGGCCGCAAGCACAGCAAGGTGCGAATCTTAAACGCGGCCTTACCCACAGCCCGATGACTCGATATCGACGAGGGATCCGCTGTGATGGAATTAGGACCGACACTCGTAAGCTGCTAGTTAGAATCGCCTGTTGCACAACAGGCGTCTATCCAGACC
Organism: Acidobacteriaceae bacterium; assembly: GCA_025352065.1. GTDB lineage: Bacteria > Acidobacteriota > Terriglobia > Terriglobales > Acidobacteriaceae > JANXUC01. The sequence continues at coordinate 9,382 of JANXUC010000010.1, forward strand.
AACTCTTGCGGGCGGAAGATACAGTTAGCCTCTCGCACCCTGTGGTTTACATCTGAGGCGAAGCGGCTTTACAGGGCATTCGACGTTCTTAGGCAGCCCTCGAAAAACTCTAAATAGTTGCCATGTTTGAGAGGGTGGCTTCCGATGGCGCGGCATGCACTTGGCGACCGTCGCCTGGGACAGCTCAAATCCCAGCTTCAGGAGCTCTCCGTGAATGCGAGGCGCACCCCAGCGAGGATTGGCCAAGCTCATTTTACGGATCAGATCGATGACCTCGCGCGAAACGGACGGTCGACCTTGAGGATGACGACTCTTCCATTTCCAATAGAGACGGAATCCTTGTCGGTGCCAAGCGATGACAGTCTCGGGTTTGACGATCACGAGGGCAGACCGCCAACCTGTCCACAGCCGCGACAGCCAGATCCACAGCAACCGATCCGCAATACGAAGGTGTGGCCTGCGATCTTTGCTGAGGCGCTGCAGGACCAATATCTGATGTCGAAGTGCCAGGATTTCGGCCTGCATTGCTACTCGACTTCGAAAGCTTTGGCGAATCGAAGAGAACAGAGAGAAAAGGATCGCAAACATGGGACTCGTAGGCTACCCTTCGGGTCGTTCAAGTTCAATGGCTTGAATCAAAACCGAGTTTTTGGTAGGGACAGGAGCTTTTTCGTATGTGGAAAAATCGCCTGCTTACTGATTTATTCACAATCACAACTGAACGACGGATTGCGTATATGCCGTATGTTAGAACTGATCAACCGATTTCATAAAGCTGGCCAAGGCTGATGAGATAACCGTGCCGGCTCCTGACGGGTGAGTAGACTTGGAAGCGCTCAGCGACCAGGGCTCGGAGGAAAGGAGCCGAGCGATGATGATTATTCTGGGCTGGTTTTACCCAACTGGGGCGAGCACGATTGCAAACACTTTCGCATTTTTCAAATCCTCAAACGCGGGTGATCCTAACCAGGCGTTGTACCAAAACGCAGGCTATCAGGCGGCGGCTAGCGGAGGGCAAGTCACATGCAGCAGACTTCCTTAGGGTCCCTGATCTATGAGAACCGTCGAGGACGGCCAACAGATTATGCCCTGCTCGCGGCGAACACTTCGGCAGCCGCTGACCCGCGCTCTTCACCAACCCACGCGCCGCATTCACCAGCATCGTACGCGCCCGCACCAGCGTGTCCCGCGCTTGCAGCAGGTTCAGATCCCGTTGCCGTTCCGGGCTGCGGTGTTGGATTGGCGACAACAACTCCACATCGTAGGCCGCGAACCGCGCCAACTTCTCCGCATCGTTGCGATCATTCTTCGACTCGCTGCTGGTGATCGCTCGAATCTTACGCGCGTTCGCCACCAACACCTCGTGCCCCAGGCCCTGCAACCAGCGACTCACCCACGGCGAATGCGTCCCACCCTCCATCGCAATCCGCTGTCGTTGCTCTCCCGCAAAATGCCGCTCCAAAGCCGCCGTCGTCGTTTGTATCCGGCCTTCTTCTATCACTTCGCCCTCTCCGTTCACCACACAATACCGGCTGAATCGGTCCCCCAGATCGAGGCCCACCGTGAGCGCGGGCTTTGTCCTTGCGGCCTTCTGCTTCTTCGCCGACTTTTTGCTATTCTCTTGCATGAGCTGGTCTCCTTTTTGCACCTCATCGAGTGCGTGCGGACAGCTTACTCGTTCCGCGAGACCAGCCGTCTCATCCCATCTAACCTCCGCTGGCATCCCGGCTTGAGCTCCGGTCAGGAGGCCATGACGGAAACTTCCTGGGTGTTAGCGTAACTGACTCGAACCGCCGTGTACGAACCCGCACCCACGGTGGTATGGCAGGGGTTGGCGGGCAACCGCCGCCCCAATTGCCGATCAAATCACCGATGTCACCAACAATTAAATCAGGTCGTCACAACCAAGAGAACCTTCCACTGCCCGTGCCGTTAGCGCTGCATTGCATGGAACTAGCCGCGTTAGAAGCCATCTGCCGCAAGCTAACTACATAAAACTACGTTGAACGATGGTTTTGAATCCCACTCTCTCCGCCATAATCTTTTGGATTCAAGTTTGAAAACAGAAGGCCCCCCGGGGGCGGGCCTTCTGTTTGTTGATCAGGCGAAAGCTACGCCGTCACAGGTTCGCCGATCGACACTCCAACTTCTTCTTCGTCCTTTGCCAAGACATGCTTCTTGGCCACCAGCATATAAATCGACGGCACGATGAACAGCGTAAAAGCTGTTCCAATAATCATGCCACTAACCAGCATGATACCAATTGAATTTCTAGCGCCTGCGCCCGGGCCGGTGGCAAAGACCAGAGGGAAGTGGCCGAAAACCGTCGCTGCGGTCGTCATCAGGATGGGCCGGAGTCGTGTGCCCGCCGCTCCAATAATGGCCTCCAGTTTGGTTCTGCCGCTTTCCTGCAAATGGTTCGCGAATTCCACAATCAGAATTCCATTTTTCGCGATCAGACCGACGAGGGTAATCAGACCTACCTGGCTGTAAATGTTTAGCGTGGTGAATCCCAGGAACGAGAACGCCAGTGCGCCAGAGATGGCCAGCGGTACCGATCCGGCCAGAATGATGAACGGATCGCGAAAGCTTTCAAACTGCGCAGCCAATACTAGATAGATCAGAACCGCTGACAGCAGGAATATGCCCAAAAACTTACTGCCTTCTACGCGCAACTGGCGGGACTCGCCCGCGTAGTCGACCGTAAAGCCCTGCGGCAATTTCTTGGCTTCGTTTTCCAGGAACGTCAGCGCCTGATCCAGCGGCACGGGAGGCGGAATCACGCCCTGGATACGTACAGCGTTGAGCTGCTGAAATTTATTCAGCGAGCGCGGCTGCGTCGTCGTCTTCAGCGTGGCAAAGGTTGAGAGAGGCACCAGCTTGTCGGCGGAGCCCTTCACGTAAATCTGCGAGAGCTGATCCGCCGTCAAACGTTCAACACGTTTCACTTGCGGAATAACTTTATAACTGCGTCCCTGAATGCTGAAGCGATTGACGTAGTTTCCGCCCAGCATTGTCGAGAGATCCTGGCCAGCTTGACTCAGGTCTACGCCTTGTGAGCGCAGTTTATCGCGATCAAAAACGACTTCGGTCTGCGGCTGGTCGAACTTCATGTCGGTATCAGCGAAGATAAATATCCCGCTGGCCATCGCCTTTTGCACAATCTGATTGGCCAACTGGCTGAGTTGCTCGGGTTCGGCCGCCGACATGATTACGAAGTCGACCGGGAAATTGCCGCCGCCGGGCAGCGCCGGTGGCGTCAGTGGAATCACTCGGATGCCCGCAATCTTCGAGAGAGAGGCGGACGACTCCATCAGCAGTTGCTGCGTAGTTTTCTTGCGTTCGCTCCATGGCTTCGTAACCATGCCACCAAAGCCGCCGCCCGGTGTCGTGATTTGAAAAACACTCGCGTTCTCGGGAAACGAGCGGTAGACGTCGTAGACCTCCCGCGTGAACAGGTTAGTTTGATCCAGCGTCGAGTTGGCAGAGGACTGAATGATGCCAAAGACAACTCCTTGATCTTCTGCTGGCGCCAACTCGCGTTGTGAAAACATGTAAAACGGAACCATCAACAACACGATAATGATCCACAGCGTTAGCACCACCGGGCGATACTGCAGCGTTCCCGAAAGCATCCTCAGATAGACGGTGCGGAAGTTGTCGAAATGCCGGTTAATCATGCCGGCAAATCCGCGCTCGTCCGCGCCCGCTTTCAGCAACTTAGAACTCATCATGGGCGACAAGGTCAATGCGACAACGCCGGAAATCACGACGGCCCCAGCCAGCGTGAAGGCAAATTCCTTGAAGAGCGCTCCGGTCAGTCCACCCTGAATCGCGATCGGCGTATAAACGGCTGCCAGCGTAATGGTCATCGCGATGATAGGCCCCACCAATTCGCGCGCCGCATCGAGTGCGGCGTGGAACGGCGTTTTACCCATGTGAAGATGCCGCTCCACGTTCTCCACCATCACGATCGCGTCGTCCACTACCAAGCCGACAGAAAGCACAATCGCCAGCAGGGTAAGCAGGTTGATGGTGAAGCCCGCCAAATTCATCAGGAATACAGCGCCGATGAGTGAAATCGGAATCGCAACCACTGGAATCAACACGGACCGGAAAGATCCCAGGAACAAGAAGATGACCACGACCACGATGAGCAGTGTCTCGCCCAGGGTGTGGAGCACTTCATTGATGGCGTCCTGAATGTAAGCCGTCGCGTCATACGGAATACCCACGGTCATGCCGGTGGGCAACTGCGACTGGATCCCAGGAATGGTATCGCGCACCTTCTTGATGACTTCCAGGGAGTTCGCCGTCGGAAGTACCCAGAGACCCATGAAGGTAGCTGTTTGGCCGTTGAAACGAACGTCGGAGTCGTAGTTCTCGGCGCCCAAAACCACGTCAGCGATCTCGCCCAGGCGGACAACAACGCCGTCCTTCTCCTTGACCACCAGTTGCTGAAACTCTTTGGCCGTCCGCAAATCGGTGTTGGCTACCAGATTTACGGAAACCATAGTCCCCTTGGTGCTGCCAAGAGCCGAAAGATAGTTGTTCTTCGAGAGCGCGTCGCGCACATCGGAAGGTGAGATATTCCGCGCCGCCATCTGCTCGGGCTTCAGCCAGATTCGCATCGCGAACGTGCGATTGCCCAGAATGTCGGCCCTCTGCACGCCGCTTACAGCGCTCAGTTTGGGCTGTACAACGCGTGTAAGGTAATCGGTTATCTGATTTTGATCGAGATCCTTTGACGCGAACCCGATATACATCGCAGCGAATCGGTTATCGGCGGTTTGCAGCTCAATGACCGGAGCCTGTGATTCCGGCGGCAGATCGTTCTTTACCTGCGCTACCTTGGCTTGGATCTGGGTCAGAGCGGCGTTCGTGTCGTAGTTCAGCTTCAGGTGTGCCTGGATCGTGCTCAGGCTCTGAGCGCTGGTGGATTCCATGTAGTCGATGCCATCAGCGCTGGCGATTACACGTTCGAGCGGCGTGGTGATAAAGCCGCGTACCAGATCAGCGTTGGCTCCTACGTAAACGGTGCTGACCTGGACCACTGAGATGTCGCTGCGCGGATATTGCCGCACACTCAGCGAGCGAATCGACTGCAGACCGGCGATCAGGATCACCAGGCTCACCACCATCGAGAGGACGGGGCGTTTCACAAATAGGTCGGTTAGCTTCATACGAAAATCCTCACTCTACCTAAGCGTGTTTCGGAAAACGTTTGACCTGTATTTTGTCATTCTGAGCGCAGCGAAGAATCCCTTTCAAACACCAAAAACCTCAACCGTGATAAGGATTTTCGCGATTGGCAGATTGGCAAATCATTCATCGACTACTCAACCCGCCTATCAATTGTCCTGGGGATGCGGGTTCGGGTCATTCCCCGGCTGCACCTTATTGTTGATCAGCACTGGCGCGCTGTTGCGAAGCCGGAATACGCCCGCGCTTACGATCTCATCGCCCGGGTTCAGTCCCGAAACAATAGCGACCTGATCGCCCTTGCTACCATCGATCTTCACCACTTGCTGACGTACTCCCTTATAGGAGTTACCGCTCTTCGGGTCCTTCAAATCGGTGACCACGAATACCGAGTCTCCATAAGGGGCGTAGCTGATAGCAGAGGCCGGGAGAGGAAATACCTCGCGCGGCTTCCCGAGCGGCAACTCCACTTCCACAAACATCCCCGGACGCAGCTTGTTTCCAGGATTCGTCAGCGTCGCCTGCACTTGAATGTTGCGAGTCTGTTCGTTCACCACCGAATCCAGCGCGGTGATGCGTCCGTTCAAGGCAATGCTCGTGCCGTTATTCGACACGCGAACGCCGTGTCCAATCGTCATCTGCGGAGCGGATTGTTGGGGCACGCCAAAATTCGCGTAAATCGGATTCAGAGCTTGAAGGGAAACAATGGCCGCGCCAGCCGCCAAATACTGTCCCAAATTCGCCTGACGAATGCCAAGCACTCCTGAAAACGGCGCGTGAATCATCTTGCGGGCAATCGCCGCCTTGATCTCGCCGACCTGAGCCTCGGTCGCCTTCTGGTTCGCGGTTGCCGTGTCGTACTCCGACCGAGCCGTGACGCCTTCCTTCACCAACTGTTCCAGGCGTCCATAGTTGATCTTCGCCAGATCGCGCTGCGCTTCCACGTTGGCCAACTGCGCCCGTTCCTGCCGCGTGTCAAGCTCCACCAAAACGTCGCCCTGCTTCACCCACTGACCGGAATCGAAGTGGATCTTATCAATGGTACCGGGCAGGTCGGCGCTCACCGTCACGCCATGAATGGCTTCCGCCGTGCCCACTACCGTCAAGGTTGAGGGCCAAGTTTCTTTCTGCGCAATCACAGTTGTCACGCTGGTTGGAGGAGGCGCAAAACTGGCCCCATTCGCGATCGCAGCCTTCACCTGACCATACTTTATGAAGCCCAGACTTCCTACCAGGGCCGCAACCAGGACCAACATCCAAACCATTCGTTTCGCCATACCTTCGCTCACCTAGAAAAAGAATACCTCAGAACTGTTTCGCCCAGCCATACCTACGAAAGACAATCACCAAGTAACCCGTTTTTGATTCACTCCGCTTGCGGAAGGATTCAGCGCGTCTTCGTCGATCACCGGTGAATAGACGAGGCTTGCATGTCTCGAGGCCTGTGGAAATCCTGGAGATTTGCCATCCGTTCTGTGGCAAGTGCCGGATTTACGAAATCTTAACGTAGCTGCAATGAGATCGTAACAAAAACTGCCTAGTCTTCATTGGGTCCATCAGATTGGTCCGGAAGCTTCGCCGAACTGAGAGCCTCGCGCAACAGACCAGCCGACATTGGCGCAGAAGGGCTTCCCAAGCCTGCATTGGAGACTATAGCAAACATACAGTTTAAGACGAAGATTGCGGTCGTATTGGTCCTGGTTTGTGCCGGAATGTTGGCAGGTTGCGGTAGCAGCAGTTCCAGTAGCACACCCAAGCCCGGCAGCGGCCCACTCACCGGGAACTGGCAGTTCTTGCTGACGAATACGAACGTCTCGAATCCGCCGATCACGAAACAGGCAGGATTTTTGTCGCAAACGGG
>JANXUC010000013.1 GCA_025352065.1 Acidobacteriaceae bacterium
ATCGTGAGGAATCTGCTATTAGCTCCAGTGATTTATCCTGAAGACATGTTCACCGGAATCATTGAAGAAGTCGGACGCGCAGCCCGCATCACCACAAAGGGCGAGAACCGCCGCATCCTAATCGAAGCCGCGCGACTCCCCCAGCAGCTCAAAACCGGCGCCAGCATTTCCGTCAGCGGCGTCTGCCTCACAGCCCTCGACATCACTGCCAACTCGTTCCACGCCGACCTTGCCCCAGAAACCTGGGCCCGCACATCCTTCTCACGCTTGAACACCGGTGCGCTGGTCAACCTCGAACTCCCCATGCCAGCCAACGGCCGTTTCGACGGACACATCGTGCAAGGCCACGTCGACGGCGTTGGCCAACTCAAGACCTTCGACCGCATCCCAGATTCCGACAACTGGTGGCTCACCCTTGAGCTACCCGCCGAGCTGGAAAAATACGTCGTCCAGAAAGGTTCGATTGCCATCGAAGGTATCAGCCTGACGGTCGCGAAACTGGCAGGCCGCAACTGCTCGTTCGCGATCATCCCGCACACGGTCGGAATGACGAATCTGAAGGCCATGAAGCCGGGCGACCCGCTCAATCTGGAAATGGATGTGATTGCAAAATACGTGGAAAAAATGATGCGTAAGACTGCGCCGGAAAACGTTCTTACGATAGAGCGTTTGGTACGGGAAGGATTCTAGTCTCCACATGCTCTTTCGAGAGCGTTGGATGAAGCTTGGGAAGAAAATCGGCAGGATTGGCTTCGTGGTTGGCTTTCTCGGCCCGGTCTTGTTCTACCTGCCCGACTCGTTTACATGGGAGTCTCTCGTCTGTCCGTGGCGCCCTTGCATTGATGGGAGGTTTTCGACCCCTCTATTTTGGGTACGACTCGGATTGACGTTGGGGCTGGTCCAAGGACTAACGTTCGCGCTCCTCGGCTTCGGAGCAGGATTTTTTATTTCTAAAACGAAAACAATTTGCAACTCCCTCACCCCGCCATAATCTTCAACTCATCCAATTCCAAAAATTCCTGCACAATCGGCTCCTGCGACTTCTCCATTTCCTCCACGGTGCCAATGAACACCGCTCGCCCCTCATGCAAAAAAATCACTCGGTCCGCCAGCTTCTTGGCCAGCCGCATATCGTGCGTCACCACCACACTCGTGAGCTTGAGCTGAATATTCAATCTCTTAATCAAATCGCCCAGCAACTGAGCCATCAGCGGATCCACCATCGTCGTTGGTTCGTCGTAGAGAATGCACTCCGGCTCCGCCGCCAGCGCGCGAGCAATCGCGACTGAACGCTTCATCCCGGTGGAAAGATCGGAGGGCAGCAGATCCCGCATCGCCTTCACGCCCACCATGTCCAGCAGGCCATCGACGACCTGATAAATTTGCTCTTCCCCCAAAATTCCCTTCTCACGCAAGGGAAACGCCACATTCTCTCCCACAGTCATGGAATCGAACAGCGCACCGTTTTGGAACACTATGGTCAACTTGCGCCGAACCACCTCGATCTGTGCTTCGTCGTAGTCGGTGATGTCCTGATACGCAACAATCACTCTCCCGGAATCCGGCTTCAGAAATCCCATCATGTGCTGCAGCGCCACGCTTTTGCCCACGCCGCTGCGTCCAAGAATGCAAACGGTTTCTCCCGCCTGCACGTCAAAACTTACGTGGTCCAGTACCTGATTGTTCCCAAAAGCCTTCGAGACCTCGCGGAATTCGATATAGGGGCCTTGATTTATTGGAGGTGGATTCGGTTCAGTCATGTCCTTCCAGTCTAGCGCTGATTATGTGGCGAGGACACGCTTGTCCGTGAGGTCTTGCTTTTGCCGTTGCTTTTACCGTTTGGCCGTACTTCCTCTGTGAACTCTGCGCTCTCTGTGGTTAACATTTGCAGACGTGAACTCAAACCAAATCCTCTGGCGTGTTAACGTTCCGAAACATCTCCACCATGAACTCAACCCGCTCCAATTCCTCCTCGTCAATCACCCGCGGCGCAGAATTTTCCACTAATTCATGCACCCCATTTCGCCCTTCCCGCAAAGCTGCTTCCGCCACTTCCGCAAACCCCTTCCGATACACGGCGCAAAGCGGCTGCCACCCATCCGAGGTCCTAGGCAGCGTCACCAATGCCGTCGAAGCTCGAGCCTGCTCCACCAGATAACCCAGGAATTCCGACGACACATACGGCAAATCCACCGCCAATACAAGATTCAAATCCGTCGCACTGACCTGCAGCGCCGCATGAATACCGCCCAGTGGACCACGATCCGGGTAGACATCCTCCACCACGCGCCCAAAGCTCCCAAATCTCTCTCGTGCGCCGACAACCGCCAATTCCGCCGCCACTGCACGCAACGTCTCCAAAGCCCGATCCAGCAGAGCCCGGCCTTCCAGACGCACAAACGCCTTGTCTGAGCCCATGCGAAGGCTCCTCCCGCCTGCCAGAACAAACCCCGTGATCGTCTCCACCATCGCAATCCTATCGGTCGCCTAGGAACGATGGTAACCTACCCAACCTGCCTCCAATAGTCCAACATAGACCTGTCGGCGACGCACGCCCCAGGATCGAATTTCATGCCGCAGAAGTTTATGAACGTACTCTCGATGGGCCGCTGTTCTCACGAGTTTTCGTGGCCGCGCCGCAGCCAGGATGGCGATTATTACCAGGTCTGCCTAGTGTGCGCGGCGCAATACTCCTACGACTGGAAGACCATGCGCCGCACCGAGCGCGTCGAAATCGTTGTAGAGTCCGGAGCTACCCGCCGCACCCGCACGCACACGGAAAAGCGTCCTACATGGATACCGCGCGCACGTCGGCTCAAAGTGGATTGCCCTGCACGCTATCGCACCAAAAGCACTTCCACGTGGTACGAAGGCACCGTCGATAACATCAGCCAATCCGGCATCTTGTTCTGCGGAGAACACAATTTCCCAGTGAACACGCTGTTGGAGTTGATTTTCGAGATGCCAAAAGAAATTTCCGGCCAAAAAGACGCCAATATTTTGTGTCAGGGCCGCGTAATCCGCGGGAAAGATGCTCGCGGTGAAGAAAGTCGCGCGAAAGCCGACAACAACACTCAGGCGGCGTCGATCATCGACTATAAGTTCCTGCACAACAGCTAGTTACAACTGATTTACCGAACTTAAATATCGTCCCTTGACCAATCTAAGGACCTTATTTGATGAGTGTCTGCAGAAAACGCCAATCGTGGAGTTTGCCTTTGGGTGGCGCAGCGCTTCCGCGCTGCGATAGCCGTTTACTTTGAAAGCTCGGCTTCAGCCGTCCAAGGTAAGTTCGACACTCCCATAAATTTTCTTCACTTGCAGCCCACCGTTAATGCATCTAAGTTAGTGTAACGTGACACGCTTACCGTTCACCGCAGGGGCAAGAGTTTATGACACGCAAGATTCCGCTGTATGTTTCGGGCTTTTTGGCGATTTCGCTGCTGGGCGCGTCGCTCGGCTGCTCGCAGCTTCAGCACAACGGAACCACTTCGGCTAGCGCAGCCACCCCTGTAGATGACGCGCTAATCACCAGTTCGATCCAGAGCAAGTTGTATGCGGACCCGGTAATTCAGACCAAGCAGATCTCCGTGCAATCAGCCAGCGGCGTTGTAACACTTGCTGGCGTGGTGGCGACCGAAGCCGAGCGCAGCGCAGCCTCGTCGGCCGCTGCTGCAATCCCCGGCGTCAAGACGGTCGTCAATAACCTCACGGTCACGCCAGCACAGCCTGTTCAGGCCGCCGCCGCGGCTCCTGTGGCCGCTCCTGCGCCGTCGGTCAGGCATCAAGCGTCGAAACCGTCGGCGGAGCGCAGCTACCCGAGATCCGCTTCCAACTATGAACCTGCCCCTGTGGCCCAGGCTGCGGCTCCAGTGGCCCCCGTGGCGGCAGCGCCCGTAACTCCGCCACCGCCTCCCGCACCGGTGAAAGTCACAGTGCAGTCCGGAACCACACTTTCAGTCCGCTTAGTCGATGAAATTGACTCGGAAACCGCGCAGCCGGGCCAAACTTTCCGCGCCACCTTGGATTCGCCCTTAGCCGTTGATGGCGAAGTCGTCGTCCCCGAAGGCTATGACGTTCAAGGCCATGTAGTTGACGTTAAAAGTGCCGGCAAATTTGCCGGACGCTCATCGCTGGATCTCCAGCTGGATCGCATTCAGGTGGGCACGAAGTACTACACAATTACCACCTCGAAATACAGCCGTGAAGGCAGTTCGCGGACCAAGAACACAGTCGCCAAAGTCGGCGCTGGTTCTGCTATTGGCGCCATTATCGGCGGCATTGCCGGCGGCGGCAAGGGTGCGGCTATTGGCGCGGCAGCCGGTGGCGGTCTCGGCGGTGGTGTGCAAGCGGCGACCAAGAGTCAGCAAATCAAGCTGCCTTCAGAAACCGTGCTCACGTTCGAACTCCAGGCACCGTTGACGGTTACGCCGACTACGCAGGGCCGGAATGCTGGACGCCCCAAGCTGGAAGCTCCGCCTGCCGACAGCGTTCCGCAACCGCATAACCGCTAAAGTTTATGGTTTTATCCTGAGTGATCTGGGCACGGCGCAAGCTGTGCCCGCTTTTTGTTGCCCAAGCATGTCCGCATCGATATCGATACGACGTAACTTTACGGCGACCTGGGCATCTCACTTGCAAGACGGACGATACTGTCTGCGCTCTTAAATCCAAGAGGGATAAGCGAGTCGTACTCTCCCAAGAGGGCGTGCTATTCGATGAGGAGATTTTCTATGATTGAAGCTTTCAGCACTTCTAGAATGACCGGCGCTATTCGAAGCCTAATCATAGTTCTGGGCCTTGCCAGCGGCATAGCATGTAACCAGGCAAGCGCGGCAGGCGGCAAAGCTGCTCTACCCGATCCCGCCGTCGACCTACCTCAGGCGACCAACCACACACCACAGACTGCTGTTTTCGCCGGAGGCTGCTTCTGGGGCATTCAGGCTGTATTTCAGCATGTGAAGGGCGTCACAGAAGCGACCTCTGGCTATACGGGCGGTTCTTCCGCTACGGCTGAATATGAGGTTGTTAGCACCGGAGCCACAGGACACGCGGAGTCGGTCAAGGTCACCTATGATCCGTTGCAAGTCTCGTATGGTCAGCTGCTGAAAGTGTTCTTTTCAGTGGCACACGATCCTACCCAGCTTAACCACCAGGGCCCCGATACTGGCGCGCAATACCGGTCCGCCATCTTTTCCGGCGACTCCGAGCAGGCGAAGGTGGCCCGGGCCTACATTGCACAACTGGAGCAAGCGAAGATTTTTGCGCGGCCCATAGTCACCCAGGTCACGCCGATGAAGGGTTTCTATCCCGCTGAGGCGTACCACCAGAACTACGCAACGCGTCACCCGGACGACCCTTACATCGCGTACAACGATGCCCCGAAGGTCGAGCACCTGCGCGAGCAGTTCCCAAATCTTTACAAAGAGAAGTAACGGGACAAAGAGAAGTAACGACGGCGTGTTTCAAAATGTTTTGGGCAAGGCATGGCCTAGCCGTGCCGCCCGACGCGAAGCGGGCTTGAGCCCCTGAGGTCAGAGTCGAGCCGTACGCAAAGCATTTATGAAACACGCTCTGAGAAAAAAAGGAGAAGTGATGGAAAACAAAATGACCACCGACCGCAGAGGATTTCTTACGGCCGCGTTAGGCACAGCCGGAGTCGGCGCTGCTGCATGGCTGGTGAGCCCATTTCTAAAAGCCGTCAGCGCCAAGGATCAACCCGCTGCCAGCAACGTAAATGTGATTGAATTCGACGATAGCGGAAACAAGCGCGGCCCCGCTCAAGTCAAGAAGGTCGTCAAGACCGAAGCGGAGTGGAGAAAGCAGCTGAACCCTGAACAGTTTGAAGTCACCAGGCAAGCTGGCACGGAACGGCCCTTCAGCGGCACGTATGCCGAAACCCACGACAAGGGGCTGTACCGCTGCATCTGCTGCAACAACGCCTTGTTCAGTTCGGAGACGAAATTCGATTCTGGAACAGGCTGGCCCAGCTTTTGGGCTCCGATCGCAAAAGAAAATGTTACCGACCGCGAGGATGCGAGTCTGGGAGTTTCGCGCACGGAAGTGAAGTGTGTCGAGTGCGACGCGCACCTCGGGCATGTGTTTGACGATGGGCCGAAACCGACGGGGCTGCGCTATTGCATGAACTCGGCAGCGCTCAAGTTCATCAAGCACGCGTAGCGCCGGCATCTGGCCGGCAGCGCTACGGTGCGTCGTTTAAGATGAATTGTCCAGCATGCCCACTCTGACGGCGATCCTCCACACTCATAACGACGCGCTACGCATTGCTCGTGCCGTCGAGTCGCTGCGCCCCTGCGACGAAGTTCTCGTGGTCGATCACGCTTCGTCGGATGAGACCTGTCGCATCGCGCGCGCATTCGGAGCCCGAGTAATTGCGGCGAAAATCGGCTCTGAAAAGGACCATTTTCAGGAAGCCCAGCACGATTGGATCTTCCGTTTGCTCCCGACAGAATCGCTCTCAGAAGCCTTGGAAGCCTCGCTCCACGAGTGGAAAATGCGCGAGGCAGCAAGGCACGCGGAGAACATGGTGTACCAGGTCCGCATCGAAGAAGAGACGCCGACTGGCTGGGTCACCCACGTCCCCGAAGTCCGCCTGAAGCACCGCATGCTCACCAACCAGGATCAGACCAAAGAAGTATCGCTCTCAGACCACTGCCTTCTCGAAGGGCACCTGCTCCGGCTTTACCTGCCCTAGTCCAGCAATCACTGCAATCTGTGATACACATCACATTCCCCGGATGGATCCGGAACCTACACTGCGATGTGGCTGAAGTTTCGCCAACTCGAAGTTGGACCGACCGCGAGGCATTTATGAAGAAGCGATATGTGGCAGGATTTGCAGTCCTAGCATTGGCATTCAGTTTGATGGCAGGCGCTCAGGAAGCGCAGAAACCAGAAATTAAGCACGTTCCGATCCGACATACGGCGGCGTACTCTGGCGAACAGATGTTCAATAACTACTGTGCCGTGTGTCACGGCGCCGCGCTCAAAGGGGATGGACCAGCAGCCTCGGCGCTCAAAACGCTGCCGTCCGATCTAACCACTCTGGCGCAGCGCAATGACGGCAAGTACCCCAGCGCCAAGGTAGCCACCGCCATCAAGGGCGATATGAGCATGCCAGCGCACGGCAACCGCGAGATGCCAGTCTGGGGACCGTTATTTTCCGGTATAAGCGGCGGACATGCAGAGGAAGTGCAACAGAGGATTGCGAATTTGAATCGGTATATCGAGTCGAAGCAGCTGAAATAAGGCTGCTTTGGCTTCGATTAAAGGGCTGGGGTGGCGCTCCGGCCCCTTTCTTTCGCACGTCCGCAGCTTTCCCCGAGTGCCAGCCCGGCAGGACATGTCTCTTCGTACCCTCAAGTAATCCCGCTCGCGACTTATAATCACGAGAGACTTCCTGGAAAATGTAAAGTCCCTACGGGAGTGGTGTGGATTATTTCCCTGCATTCGCGGTATTTGTTCTTGGGCTGCTGTTTGGCAGCTTCCTGAACGTGTGCATCTACCGGCTGCCGCGTGGCCTGTCGGTGGTGACGCCGCGGTCGGCCTGTCCGCAATGCAACCGCCCGATTGCTTTCTACGACAATATTCCTGTTTTGAGCTGGCTGATCCTGATAGGTCGATGCCGGGGCTGCCGCACTCCTATATCCCCTCGCTATGCGATTGTAGAGCTCCTCACGGGCCTTCTGTGGGTTGGGTGCTACCTGGAGTTCGGAATGAGCCTCGGGCTCGTTAAATGGGCAGCATTCGCGTTTTTACTGCTTGGGCTGGTTTTTACCGACGCCGAGACTATGTTGCTGCCCGATCTGATGACACTGCCGGGTATTGGGCTCGGACTGGTGTTTGCATTCTTAGTACCGGTGAATGACCTGGTGTCGCAGCTGTTGCCTGGAATGGTTTCCGTGCCGCTGAGTTCCGGCATCTCTGTGCATCTGTTTTCCTTCGGCGATGCCGCGCTGGGCGCGTTGGCTGGGGCGGGCTTTATTTACGGCGTGGGTGAACTGTACTATCGTGCGCGCGGCGTGGAAGGCATGGGCTTCGGGGACGTGAAGTTGATGGGCATGATTGGAGCGTTCTTGGGGCTCAAGCTGACGGTATTCACGCTGTTTGCGGCGTCGATTGCAGGATCGATTTTTGGATTGAGCACCATGCTGATCGTCTGGATGAAGCGTACGCGGCGTCGGCAGGTGCGGCATCACGAGGCTCCGGCCATGGCGCGACACAAGGCGTGGCAATCGGCCCGGCTGGCGCTGCGTTATTACCAGATGCCGTTTGGAGTTTTCCTGGGCATTATGGCGATGGTGGCGCTGTTTTTTGGCGAGAGCTTTCTGCACTGGTATTGGAAATTCTTGTAGGATGCACGTTTTTCGACAGTGGTTTCGGAACGAGCAGTGCGTGATGAGGATGGGATAAATCTGACCACAGGGGAGTAGGCACCATGAAACGCATAGCGCAAGTTTTGGGATTTGTGATTCTGGCAGGACTGCTGGCTGGCGTTGTGGCCGCGCAGGATGACTCTTTGGCGGAGGCGGCACGCCAGCACCGCAAGCAAAAGGAAGCGAAGCCTGTCGCCACGCGCGCGGTCTTCACCAACGACAATTTGCCCAGCACGGAGACGATTAGCACGGTAGGCGTTCCGGCGAGCGAGGGCGATGCAACCAATCCGGCTAAGACGCCAGCAGCGGCCAACGCCGACCAGGCTGCGGCCAAGGATGGCAAAACAGCCGAGCCAAAGATCGGCGACAGTGCCGAGCAGCGCGAAAAGATCTGGGTAGACCGGCGCAACAAAATCACCCAGCAAAAAGAAATCATAGAGAAGCTGCAGAAAGATACCGAGCAGGCGGAAAAGGACAACCAACTGCGCGCCAATACTTACATGGGCAGCGCACAAAGCCGTATCTTTGGCGGAGAGACGGAGGCGAAAGCGCAAATCGCCAGCAAAGAACAGGTGGAGAAGAATAAGAAAGTGATCGACGACGCCAAACAGAAACTCGACGATATGCAGGAAGAAGCGCGTCGAGCCGGAGTTCCGTCGTCCTTCCGCGAATAGGCTTGCTTAGTGTGATCGCCAGGACTTGGCCTAGCACGCTTGGCTATCGGATTAGGGCAGGGATGTCAGACACCCTGACAGCGAGAATCACCTGACTTCCAAGATTAATTGTTCGCTGGGACCTCATAGTAGAGACTAAGAAGAGTGGCGAGCGAGAAGACTGTATGTGCTATCACAATATTTTGCGGAGGTTGTTCGGAGCGGCCATCGTTTGGCTCGGGATTTTCGCCACAGTCCTTGCCGCTCAGCAACAGTCGGCCACGGGGCCGCGCAGCAAGACACAAGTTGTTCTACTTGGCACCGGGAGCCCATTTCCAGATCCGGACAGGTCGGGCCCAGCCACAGCAATCGTTGTCAACGGCAGCGCCTACCTGGTTGATTTTGGCGCGGGAGTTGTGCGCCGCGCCAAGGCCGCAATGTTCGACAAAGGAATAGCGGCGCTGGAACCTACGAATCTGACTGTGGCGTTTGTGACCCACTTGCACTCGGATCATACCGTCGGCTATCCCGATCTAATCTTTACGCCGTGGGTTATGGGACGAAAGGTACCTCTGGAAGTCTACGGCCCGAAAGGAATCAAAGCGATGACGGATCACATCCTGGCGGCTTGGCAAGCCGACATCGAAGAACGCGTTTCCACCGAAACGTGGCAGCCTAACAATTACCGGGATACGTGCAAGGTTAACGTTCATGAGATAAGTTCGGGAGTGATTTACAAAGACGCGAATGTCACTGTGACGGCCTTTCCCACGAAGCACGCGTTCCCCGAAACCTATGGCTATCGATTTGACACCGCCGACCGCAGCATAGTGATTTCGGGCGATACGAACCCAACCCAGGCTACCATCGACGCATGCCATGGCTGCGACGTTCTTATTCACGAAGCGCAGACGCTAGAGTGGCTCGCGAAGCGGCCGGATTTTCAACCCTATGCCGCGAAGTATCACACGAACACGACGCAACTTGCCGAACTCGCAAGTAAGGCCAAGCCTCACTTGCTAATCATCTACCATGCTTCCATTGTTCTGCGGCCGGCACTGCGTCCCCAAGCGTCATCGCCGGAACAGGTTTTGAAAGAGGTGCTTTCCGGCTACGCCGGCGAAGTGGTTGTGGGGCGGGACCTCGACGTTTACTGAGAAACTTTGGTCTAAGCATTGCAGCTATGCGCAACGATGGACGTATAACGGGCTAACCGATGGAACTGGCCGCGTTGGGCAGTTCAAATCGGGCCACCAGGCGATAACTCCCGGATGGTCGGCAAACAGGAAGTGATCCCGTTCTTTCCGGTTTGGCCGTGATCCATCCGGAGTCGTCGGGAAGCGACCTTGGCGTAACTTCCCAGATCCGGACTTCTGGCTCGGAATACCCTCGGTATAGCCAGTCATCCACCGGAGAATTCTAGAGCGCGGAGCCCCGAATGTTGACTCCGCAAGTGCGCTCTAAGGGAAGCCGCGAAATTTAACGCTTCGCGAGGCACCGTTAATAGATTCCTCACTGTGGCGGCGGTTTTTCTTCCTGCTTCTTCTGTTCCTCCCGGGCTTTCTCGGCTGGGGTCAGCGGTGGAGTCGAAGGCTTCGCTGGCTGTTGCGCCGGTTGCACGTTTGGGTGTTGAGATGGTTGTGCACTCGGTGGCCGGTCGGTTCGCGGTGGAACCGGTTTCTGCTCGTGAGCCTTTTGTGCCTGCTGCTGTGCGCGAACCTTCTCCGCCTGCTGCTGCGCTGCTTGCTGAGCAGCTTGCTGTTCACGGGTCTTGTCGGCCTGCTGCTGTGCCGCAGAAGGACGGTCGCTGCTAACTGGTTGAGACCTATCGGCTGGCGTATTTGCCGGCGCGTCGTTCTGCTTGTTCGCCGGTGCAGTTGGTGGCTGAGCGTTGACCGGCTGCTTAGAACTACCAACCATCGGCTGGCTAACCGGGCGGCTTGTATTCAGCGTCGCGGGTTTCCCAGGCGGCGCCTGCTTTACCTTGGGTTGCGCTGTCGCAACGTTTGCCGGACGCAAGCTCTGTACTTCATGGGCAGCGAGCGGTTGGCCCGGGTGCTTTGCCAACTCTTGCTCTTGCTTGGCAAATGGTACTGGAGGCGGAGGTGGCGTTGCCTTCGCCACTACGGGACGGCTGGCTGCTGCTGCCGGTGGCTGCGCCACCCGATTGGCAGAAGGTGCTGCAGTACCGAGCAAACTATTTCGAGTTGGAGCCACCGCAGCTCTCGAAACCACCGGTGCCGAGGCAATCTGTTTTGCGTCCACGGCGATGGCTGCTCTGGCTACCGGCTGGGAACTCCTAAAGGCATTCTGCGGGACGGCAGTCACTGCGCCGGGTACGGCCTGGTTGACGTATGTAATGTTCGAACGGTTGTTACTATTGATGTTGGTGACTTGATTGTTGTAGACGTTGGTGATGGTCGTATTACTCACATTGGTATTGCTGGTGTTGACGCGATCCACGTACCCACGGCTTGTGTTATAGCTAGGCACATAAACTTCCCGCGGACCCAGCGGAAACCAACCCACATCGCCGCCGCCGTAACCACCTCCGCCCACCGAAACCGACACTCCAAAGTTCGATCCGCCAATGAAGGCTACTAGTGCAGGCGCATAAACCGGTTCGTAATTCATCGGTCCCGGCACCCATCCCCAGTTACCCCTCATAGAAACCCACCGCCCATAGTGGAACGGTGCGTAGCCCCACGGCGCGTCATCAACCCAGGTCCAGCCCCAGGGAGAGATCCAGACCCAATGGCCATTGTGATAAGGCGCCCATCCGGATTGAACTGATGTGGGCATCCAGACGTCGCCATAGCTCGGATCCGAGTGCCAAGAGCCGTTGTTGTCCAAGTCTTCGTAGCCGACCACGTCGCGTGAAACATAACGCGCCGATTGCGATCCGCTGTACTGACGGTCACGGGATTGGCCCCAATTGTCGAAGTCATCGGGGTCGCCTGCGGCAGCCACGTAACCATCTAACGAATCCGTGCCGTTAAACGTGCCGCTCTGTCCCGAAGCAAGGTTGTATATCCGACCGCCACCGGTGACTTCTCCCTGGCCTAGCCGCACGATCACCACCGAAGAATTTCCATCCGCACCAGCTTCAACGCGGTATTGGCCTGCTCGCGTAACGGAGAACGCCTGATTCGGCGTATCGACTTCGAAAACTTCGTCGCGGCCTAGCCTGTGCACCCGCAAGTTAAGGGTTCCCTCCGTAAGCTGGATCTGTACCGTGCGGTCGTCTAGGTTGAGGAAAGAAAAGCCGGTGTTGGCCCCCATGCGAATCATCGCCGAACCAATCTGTACTTCCGCCCGTGAATCGGCGTCGGCCCACAGTTGGTCTCCAGTTGTCATGGGCCGGTTGGTGACAGCCGATACCCAGTCTGATTCACCGGCTGGCTGGAAAGAAACCGAACCCTGAAGATACCGAATTCGCGCCACGCGGCTCGGCGGATCGTCATTCTGCGCAGCGGCCGCAGGCGCCAAAGTCAACGTTAGGACTGCGGTCGCAAGGATCGCGATCACCCAACTCAGCCTCTTCGCTTGTGTGTTCATCGAAGTTCACCTCTTTCTTGTTGCTGGAAGCCGGTACTCGGCAACGGTTGTTCGGAAAAGTCTCGCTGACCTTTCAGCCGCACTTCCTTGACCATCTTGAAACTAGCAGGCGGGAGTCTTTAATTCTGGTCAATATTGCTCGGTTGTGTTGGCGCTGGCTGCGGTTACTAAAGCGTTCTGGCCAGCGGACAGATTTGGCGATTGCTCCTGAATCTGTTGCAGCCTGGAACAGGTTAGCAGATGCGCGAAACGGCCCTGGTCGCCATACTAGGTCGAACGGCTGACGCATCGCAACCTGCTGTCCCGGCGGCACTGTGTGTCTGGTCGGCAATGCGGAAGTAATCTGGGAACCGTCCAGCGCTTCGTCTCGCCGTCCATGAACGGCGCGTTGTGGGAAGCGAAGGACAAGGTTGTGCCCGAATCGTTGGCGATTCGGAAGTAATCCCGCAGACAAGCGCCGCACCGGAGGCAGCGTTCATGACAGTCCGACAGATGGAGACTCGTCAACGGTGTCCGTGGGGCCAACTTCAGACTGTTACAGCATAGGCTTAGCGGCGCAAGCGCTCGATCTGGGGCGCGTGGTGACGGGCATGGATGGCGTGGAACTTCCGCCATTGCCTACCGTTCAGCGCGCCCAAGATCGGATGATCGAGAAGATGCGTGCTGGCTCCGAAGCGTTCTTCGCAAGCTGTGATGGCCGTATCCATGTTCGTGAGATGATCGAGTGTGTCAGCCAACATCTTGGCGCCATCCTGCCCTCCTGCCGGGCGAACCTGCTGGGGAGCTTCCCGGCCTTCTGGAAAGTAGCCCAACTCGACCACCATCAGGATTCCCAAACGCTGCTTGAGTTTGAGCGGAGTCGCAGAGGGCTGGCCCGCCGCCAGAATCCTTCGCATGCCTTCGGCGGTGCGGCTATAGGTGAGGGAGAGGTGTTCGAGTACTTCGGCCGCGCACCACTTCCCTGCCGGATGTTGACTCCATTCGGTGGGAGTCATACCCTCGGTTGCGGAGAGTAACGTCTTTCGGATTTCTTCCAGGTTGGGGTGCATCATCATTTCCGTTTAGAATGTTGCGGCCATTGAAACGCTGCAAAATATCTGTCGCAAATTTCGAAGCAGGGGTTCTCACGATGAAGTTTAACTTGATGAAGGCGAGCACGAGGAATGCGGTTGCGCAGGCGCTGCAGGTATTGCCTTTCCTGCCAGGATTGGTTTTATTGATGCTGTCCGGATGTTCTTCGGAGCCGGCGAAGACCGCACCAATCGTCAAGCCGCCGGAGTACCTCACTGGGCACGTAGCGTTCCAGAAGATGTATGCGGCCTCGCGTGGGTGGGCTCCCGACGCACAGGGATTCCGGCTAACCTCCACCCTGACCGCCGACTCCAAGGGGCACGAGGGGAAGTCGGGTATGTGGAGCGCCTCCTTCGCATCCGCGGCGAAGCGCACTGCCAAACCCTATATCTGGAGCGGCAGCAATGCTCCGGAAGCTCCTGAGCGTGGCGTGACCTGGGGCACGGAAGACAGCTACAGCCCGACCAACGCGTCCACGCACGTGTTCGATATGTCGTTCCTGAAAGTCGATTCCGATGCGGCCCTGCAAACAGCGATGAAACACGGGAGC
This sequence comes from Acidobacteriaceae bacterium, assembly GCA_025352065.1. Taxonomy (GTDB): domain Bacteria; phylum Acidobacteriota; class Terriglobia; order Terriglobales; family Acidobacteriaceae; genus JANXUC01. The sequence goes on from JANXUC010000013.1 coordinate 14,229, forward strand.
GATAAGCTGCTCGAAAAAGACCCGAATCAACCCGTGATGTATTTACTGGAATGGGACGGCCCATCGAACTCGCTGCTTTGGCATGTTATTTTTGGAACAGCCCGCACCGACAATAAGCTGGAAGTCGTCGTGAACGCTTCGTCGGGAGACTTTATCCGGGTACAGAAGTAGGGCAAGTGTGATCGGTGATTTGCGATTTGGTGATTTGAAGTGCGCATTTGCACTGCTTCTTAAATCGCAAATCACAAATGCCCTTTTTCCGCTTTCAAATCTTCAATGGAGTCCTGGGCTTCCTGGGCGAAGGGGCCGTGCGGAAGGATTTTGAGATAGGCGGCATAATTCTCCAGCGCCGCGTCCCGGTTGCCCATGCGCTCCTGGCACTGCGCTAAGCGGAAGGTAGCAACCGCGTCTCCCTCTTTGTACTCCAGCGCTTCTTTGTAGCGATCCAGCGCGGCGCGGTAATTCTTGCGCTTGAAATAGTAATCTCCGACTTCGGTCGCCTTCAGCGCCTTCATCGGGTTCCACGGATGGAACTCCTGCACTTCGGTGTCGGCGTCCTCATCGTCATCGCCCGGAAGGCGGCTGTTGGGATGGTCTTTGCGATCGTCCTTCGGAGGACTTAGGTCGAGCGGTATCGCGCGGCTGGAGCTGAAGTTCCTGTCGTCTCCGGGATTGGCGCTCGAAGCTTCCTCCGACACAGACTTGTCCTGACCGGTCACGCTTGTGGCCTGGGGTTGATTCTTCTGAGCGGACGTCGGGGACTGCGTGGAAGCCGTGGGCTTTTTCGCCTGATTTTGGGGCGAACCCGCCTGCCCACAAGCAGCAACGGAGCAAACGGCCATTAATAACATTCCGGTGACGCGTGGGGCCATGCCGATCATTCTATCCCGGTTGGATGCAGGAATTCGAGGATGGGAAACCATCAGTCAAAAGCGCCCAGGCGGGGGGAGCCTGGGCCTATGTGATCCTGTTTGGCAATAAAAAACCAGGCCGCGTCTCACTCGGGGGGAGGGCGAACGGCCTGGTGGCGAAGTCCTCCGGGGAGGGAGGAAAGCTTCAAGAAAGCTTAGTTAGAGCCGGACGGGCTAGCGGCAGCCTGAGCCGAAGGAGCATCGCCAGCGACGTTGGTCATCAGGCGAACATCCACGCGGCGGTTCTTGGCGCGACCGTCAGCAGTTTTGTTGGTTTCGACTGGCTTATCCTTGCCCAAACCAATCACATAAATCTTGTAAGCCGGGACGCTGTGCTGTCCAGCCAAGTACTGAATTACGGCATTGGCTCGGCGCTGGCTCAGATCATAGTTGTAGTCCGAACCACCGATGGCATCCGCGCCGCCTTCGACGGCAATCAGATAACCCTTGGCTTTCGAAATCTCACCGGCCAACTGATCGAGGGCTTCCTTGGCATCCTTTGTCAGCACATCGCGGTTGAAGGCAAAGTGGACGGAAGCTTCGGTCACAACCTTGTAGTTATCGAGGTTGACGACCTGATTCTGCAGCATGTCCACACGTTTGGTGGCGTTGTTGGCGAGCAGCTGCGCGTCATCGGCCTGTTTGCCGGCGGCAAGAGCCTTGGTATCAACTTCGCCAGCCTTGGCTTGAACGGTCTGGATGGCGGCGGTTGCGCGGGCGTCAACGTCCTTGATGTCGCGGGTATTCTTCGCGGTCATGTCGTCCAGTTCGTTGGTCTTGTTGACGAGCGGAGTGGTCTGCTGCTTGACGTAGTTCTTGCTGGAACAACCGATGGAGAACACAGTGGTCAGGGCCAGGGCCAAAACAATGGAAGTGCGTTTCATGAGGGGAGCTCCTTAGAAGTCTCTTTGGTTAAGTAGTTGATTGCAGGGAATAAATCGTGCGTCCCGCATATTATCAGAGCACGGGGGATGCCAACTTGGGAAGCTGTGGAAATGTAGGTGTAAGTTGCTCATAATCAAAGCGATACATATTTTGGAGGTTTGCTGGAAATGGATTTTGGTAGGCGCGAGAGGCAAAGGGACATGCCCTAAGGAATTTTTTATATGGCGTTCACAAATGGGATGGACACGGCAGGCGGCTGGGTGGTCTGGCGTTTTGACTTCGAGTTAGCTACCACATGAGCTTGACCGGATACTTTCTAAATACTGGGTCACCCGATAGGATTGGCATCTTTTCCTCGATGCTCTGGGCCGCCAGAATGCGGTCGAATGGGTCGCTGTGGTGCAAGGGGAGTTGCTCGACGCGGAGAACGTGTTCGAAGCTGATGGGCAGCACTTGAGCGCGATTCAATGCTAAGTGTCGTTTTATGTAACCAGCCACTGGCGAAGGCAACAGTAATTTACCAATTTGCGTCTTAATCACGATTTCCCAGATACTGCCCGCGCTCAGGAAAAACTCGCTTGTGGGCGCAAACAGTATCTCGTTGGCGGTCGTGGAAAGGCGGCGATCCTCTGCAATCGCCCACAGGAAAGTGTGCGTATCGAGGAGGTATTTCACTTGTAGAAAAGATCCTCGATTTCCTTTGGTAGCGGATCGTTGAAATCGTCGGGGACTACGAAGTCGCCTTTTGCCGTTCCCCAAACGCGCTTCTTCGGAGCCTGCTTGATGGGAACGAGCTTCGCCACCGGCTTGCCCGCTTTGGCGATAATGACCTCTTCGCCTGCGCTGACCTTTTCAAGTAGGCGGGAGAGGTGGGTTTTGGCCTCGTGGATATTGACTTCCATGTCTCGATCTTAGCTAATATTCGGACTAAGTCAAGCAGGTAGTTCACTGGCTTTAGATTCGCCTCTTACCCCATTCACGTCCGAGACATCCTAGAATCAAGAAACACCTCTTTTCAGCTCATGGATCTGCTCTCCAAAATCCGGACGATCCCCACTAAGCCTGGAGTGTATCTGTACAAGAACGCTGAGGGCGTGGTCATTTACGTGGGCAAGGCCAAGAGTTTGCGCCACCGCGTGAGCCAGTATTTTCACGAAGGCCGCATTGCCGACGCGAAGACTGGCTCGCTGGTGCGCGAAGCGTCCGATGTGGAATGGATTGTTGTCGACAACGAGCGAGAGGCACTGGCGCTGGAAAATAATCTCATCAAGCAGAAGCAGCCTCGCTACAACATTCTGCTGCGCGACGACAAGACTTACCCTTACGTGAAGCTCACGATGGGCGAGCGCTATCCGCGAGTGTATGTGACGCGGCGGCTGCGCAAGGATGGGAGCCTGTATTTTGGGCCGTACTTCCCTGCCAATCTTGCGTATCGGATTGTTGATTTGATTCACCGGAATTTTCTAGTGCCTTCCTGCTATGTGGATCTGAGCCGGACGCATCCTCGGCCTTGTTTGCAATTTCATATCAAGCGCTGCCTGGGGCCTTGCGTGGAAGGCTTGACCACGCCGGAGATTTATCAGGAAGCAGTTCGCGATGTGCGGATGTTTCTGGAAGGGCGACAGACGGATTTATCGCGCTCTTTGGAAACTCGCATGGAACAGGCTGCGGCAGCGGAAGAATACGAGAAGGCCGCCCGATATCGTGACTTGATTTCGACGGTGGAGCAACTGCAGGAGAAACAGCGCGTCGCCGGAGTGGACGGTAACGACGCCGATGTTTTCGGCTACCACTGCGAGAGCGGGATGCTGGCGGTGAATCTATTTCATATGCGCAGCGGGAGGGTGCTGGATCGCAGAGCGTTCTTCTGGGAAGATTTGCCGAGCTTTGAACACGGCAACTTCGAAGCACCGGTCGAAGGTCAAGCGCAAGGCGGCGCTGTCGATTTCGATCCCGGAGAATTTTTTTCTACGTTGTTGCAACAGCTCTATCTTGGGCAGCCGTATGTGCCGCGGACGATTTACGTTCCTGTCGATTTCGAAGACCGCACCACTTTGGAAGACTTGCTTTCGGAGCAAGTGAGCGCGCATGTTTCCCGCGCCGCGCGAATCCAAATTTTGGTTCCGCAGCGTGGAGAAAAACTCGCTCTGCTGGATTTGGCCGGAACCAACGCGAAACAATCTTACGATCAGCGCTTCCGCGTGATGAAGCCCAACGCGAAAGCAATTCAGGAGGCATTTCAGGAAGCGCTGGGACTGCCAGAAGTGCCGCGCCGGATCGAATGCTTCGACATCTCGCACATTCAGGGAGCGGAAACTGTTGCGTCGATGGTGGTGTGGGAGGACGGGAAGATGAAGAAGTCCGACTATCGCAAATTCATTATTCAAACCGTGGTGGGAGTGGATGATTTTGCGTCGATGCGGGAAGTTGTGGGACGGCGGTACAAACGAATTCAGGAAGAAGAGAAGCCAATGCCTAGCCTGGTGTTGATCGACGGCGGCCTTGGGCAGCTGCACGCGGCCGCCGAGGCGCTGGATGCGTTAAGCATCATCAACCAGCCGCTGGCGTCAATCGCGAAGCGGGAAGAAATTATTTATGTTCTTGGCCAGGAACACGACCCTGTCGTATTGGATCATCATTCTCCGGTCTTACATCTTGTGCAGATGGTTCGCGATGAGGCTCATCGCTTTGCCGTGACCTTCCATCGCAAGCGTCGGCAGATGCGGGATCGCTCCACAGAGCTTCTAAAAGTCCCCGGCGTAGGGGAATCGACCACACGGCGTCTGCTGCAGCATTTTGGCAGCTTGCAGGCAGTGAAAGCCGCCGACGCCGCTTCCCTTTCAGCGGTGGTAACCAGGGCGCAGGCGGAGGCGATACGGAAGTATTTTGCGGGGTGAGTCGTCTATGGGGCACCACTCAAGGTGGTAGCGTAACCGACTGCCAAGCTCGACGAAATGACGTGTCGTTTCAATAATCGCAAGGACTCGTTCTTGCTTCGTAACACCATGCTCAAACTCATTCAGTCTAACAATCTCGAATATAAGAAGCTTGGTGCAGCTTAAAAACCCCGTCGACTATAGTCTTGTGGAACGTACTTCATTGTTTGCGTTAGCGGCGTGGGCTGACTTTCGTCCGCTCTTTCTGATCCGAAATACACTGAGGGATATCACCACGGTTATTCCCGCCCCCCCAAGCAAGATTGAGCAATGAATCCCTTGAGCTCGATTTGCCCATTGCGCACACCTCCGCCTGCCTACACACAGCTGACACGAAAAGGGTTATCGAATCGCATGACCTGCGTCAAATACACTATCCAGAAATAATTGCTTTATTATCAATAAATTATACGAATATGATTCGTTGTTATAACATATTTCATACTTTTGGTATGACATATGCTAAGATAATACCTACGGTAGAGAGTATTCTCATATGCCTAAAGCTGGCACCCAAAAACAGAAGAAAACGTACTCGCTCTCCCGTGAGGCGATTCGCTTTGTCGAGGCGATTCAGAAAGAGCGGAAGATTGATTCGGCTTCCTCTGCTTTAGACGAACTGCTGCGTGAGCGGAAGCAAGCGCGGGAGATGGAACAGGCGTCCGCCGCAATCACGAGGTACTACGATTCTCTGTCGGAACCTGAGATGGAAGAGGATCGCGCCTGGGGGGAAGCGGCGGAATCGCAGTTCCCCGTTGAGAACAGCGGCGTGGAGTGATGGCGCAGCGAACTCCCCAGCGCGGAGAGATTTGGTTCTTCAAACCTCCGACCGACCCGCCTGGCAAGAATCCCAGACCGGTGCTCGTTGTTTCTACCGATGCCGTCACCCGAAATCCCAGGGCGAACACCATACTGATCGTTCCCTTGACCGGATCGATTGAACGGGAAATGCCGACGCACATCCCGCTCGCGCCGGGGGAAACGGGTTTGGCTCATCCCTCCGCTGTGAAAGCGGAAGAAATCACGACGGTGCGCAAAGAAAGCTTGCTGGAATCCAAGTTTCCGCTTCGTACTCTCAGCAATACGAAAATCTGCGAAATCGCGGACGCGGTTCGTGTGGCGATGGGCTGTCCGCGGAAAGCGTAGGATGCGTTCGCCAAGCGAAGCCCGTCTGTGCGCCGTAGGGGCAGGCGAGGGTGCGCCCCTACGCGAGCTTTCGCCACGTCTTGCCGAATCGCTCTTACCGCGAGAAGACCGCTCCGTGAGGCTTGCCGGTTCCCTTCCATCCGTGGGGCCAGTCGCGGTCGGCGAAGTTGAAGCCGGGCTTGCCGTCGGAGTCGTGGAAGGTTTCGTCCATGGTGAGCGACGGTTGACTGGTCCAGCTTTAACAAGAAAAGGCGCGGTTCCTTGCCTGTCACTACCACGCGTTGCGTTTTGGCATCCCATCCTGTCCAGTGGGGCTCGAAAGTGTCGCTGAATTTTACGCGCGAGACTTCGACGGGCTTCTCACCCTTCGCAATATCGAGCACCACGAGGCTGTGCAAACCTGGGACGCTTTGGAGCAAATAGTGGCTGACGATGGTCGGAACTCCGCACCAGTTGCCGGGAAAGGTGTAGACCAGTTTCGACTTAGGATTGTCGCCTTTGACCCCCGTGATGCGCTCGATCCCGCAGCCCAGGGTTTGCACGAAGATCGATCCATCCGGAGCTAGACGCGGTTCCTCGGGACTGATTTGGCCATAGTGATTGTCCCCGACATCAAAGAACTCCGTCTTGAGCAGCTTGAGATCGGAGAGACGCCAGAGCTGATAGGTTACGCCGCTCAGAAGATCGTCGTCGTGCATGGAAGAGTTTGTGGTAACGACGCGGTCTAGTTCTGGAAGTATGACGAGGCCGTAAGGCATCAGCAGTGTGTTGGAGCCGTTAGGGTCGGCGTTGCTGGCCGAGCGAATCACTTTGCCTTGATCGTCAATTTCGACTAAGCCGCCGTAGTTAGCCTTAGGCTCGCTGGCCATGTCCATGCCCTCGTGGTGGGCATGCTGGAAGGTGGCAAGAACGTGCCCGTTGGGCAGTCGCACGTAGGAGTGCGGGTGCATGTAGCCCACCATGTCGGTAAATGAAGTCGCGACCTTGGGATGCAGAGGGTCGCGCACATCAAAAATAAACGTACGCCCTGCATCATGATCGTTGGCAAACAGCATGCCGCTGGCGGGCATGGTGTATTCCGTGTGGTGCGCGCCCATCGTCTGCTGATCGGTTACGACGGTTGTCACCAGATGTCCATAGGTCGGCGAGGCTGGATCGGCGTCGATCACAGCGAGGAAGTCGTTGCCCTTCTTGTCCATGTCACCGGTCCAAGCAAATAGGTAGTGGCCGGGTATTGTCTTTTCCTGTCCGTAGAACTGAGAAGGCAAACCGACGACGCCTACAAACAAAATTATTGCAGTCAAGAGGCGGGACATAAACACTCCATCACAACCAAAGTTACTGGGATTGATAGAAAGCATATCAGTTGCGTTGATTGTCTTCCCAATCCATAGGCAGGCAGGATTTTCCCTGTAAAGAGGCTCTTCTTTCTCGTGTTGTAAAATTTGACGATGTCCCCCGAAATCAAAAAGACTCCTGTAGGTATTGTGGGCGCGACCGGCGTTGTCGGTCAGCGGTTTATCCAGTTGCTGGAAAACCATCCGTGGTTTGAAGTAGCGTGGCTGGCGGCTTCCGACCGCTCGGAAGGCAAGCTTTATGGCGAGGCGACGAAATGGCGATTGAAGACAAAGTTGCCCGAGCGCTTCGCAGCAATGCGGATATCGCCCAACACCGACACGGCTGCGGCTCCGAAAGTGATTTTCGCGGCGCTTGACGCGGCCTTTGCTGCCGATCTGGAACCGCGCTTCGCTGAAGCTGGCTGCGCGGTGGTTTCGAATTCCAGCGCATTCCGCATGCACGCCGACGTGCCGCTGGTGATTCCAGAAGTGAATGCGGATCACCTTCCGCTGATTGAGACGCAATCCTGGCGTAAGATGTCCGGCGGGTTTATTGTGACCAACTCCAATTGCTCCGCCATGGGGCTGGTGCTTGCATTGGCGCCTTTGCAGAAGCAGTTCGGTCTGCGAACCGTGATGGCTGTAACCATGCAAGCGGTAAGTGGCGCGGGCTATCCCGGTGTTCCGTCTTTGGATATCCTGGGCAACGTAATTCCCTACATCGCCAAAGAAGAAGAAAAGATGGAAGAGGAAACGCAGAAACTTCTTGGCCGCTTGGACGGGCCAGGAGGCGGACGCTCCGCGGTCATTCCCGCTCCGTTCGCCATGAGCGCGTCGTGCAATCGCGTAGCGGTGGAAGACGGCCACATGGAATCGATTGCTGTAAAGCTGGAAAAGCCAGCGACGGCGGAAGAAATTATCGCAGCGTGGAAGGATTACAAGGGCGGCGTGTGGGATCTGAAGCTGCCCAGCGCACCCGAGCAGGCTGTAATTTACATGACCGCTCCCGATCGCCCGCAGCCGCGCTTTGATGTTGACCGCGGCGCTGGCATGAGCACCAGCGTGGGCCGTTTGCGTCCGTGCAAAGTGCTCGATTGGAAGTTCACGGTCCTCTCCCACAACACGATTCGAGGCGCTGCGGGTGCCGCGGTATTCAACGCTGAGTTGCTGCGGGCCAAGGGTTACATCTCGCAATGATCGTCATGAAGTTTGGCGGGACCTCGGTGCAGGACGCGGCTGCGATTGATCGCGCCGCTGCCATTGTCCGTGGCCGCCTACCTCAGAAGCCAGTGGTCGTGGTCAGCGCAATGTTCAAAGTGACGGATACGCTGCTCGCCATGGGACGCGCCGCCGGAGACGGTGACCGCGACGGGGCGCTCGATCTTTCTCGGAGTCTGCGCGAGCGCCACTACAACACGGCGAGCGAGCTGTTAGGAACGAGTATCTTCACGGGCTTCCACTCTGAATTGGAAGCTGATTGTGATGCACTCGACGAGCTATTGCGGGGTATTTCGGCCGTCGGAGAGATTACGCCTCGCACTAGCGATCTGGTAGTTTCATTCGGAGAACGTCTCTCAAGCAAGATTGTGAATGCAACTCTTCAGGCTCGCGGCATGGACGCAGCCCATGTGGACGCACGCGATATTCTCCTGACAGACAATACGCACACTCGGGCGGTTCCACAATTCGAAGAAACTTACGAACGCTTTCAGACGCAAGTTCAGCCACTGGTGGAACAAGGTCGCGTGCCCGTGATGGGCGGATTCATAGGCGCAACACGGGAAGGCATTACGACGACGATCGGTCGAGGCGGATCGGATTTCTCGGCTGCGATTGCCGGTGCGGGCCTCAATGCCAGCAAGATTGAGATTTGGACCGATGTCGATGGCATGATGACCACCGACCCAAATCTTGTTCGCGAGGCGCGCCGCATTAAGGTCATTAGCTTTGAAGAGGCCGCGGAGCTGGCCTACTTTGGAGCGAAAGTTCTACACCCGGCTACCGTGCTGCCCGCGATCCAACGCAACATTCCGGTCTACGTTCTGAATTCGAAGAACCCCATCTGTGCAGGCACCTGCGTGCAGGCAAAAGCTCCGCCCTGTCGCAATGTATTTAAGGCTATCGCGGTTAAGAAGAAGATCAATCTGGTGGATGTTGCCGCCGCCCGTAGCCTGTCTACGCAAGGATTTTTGCGTTCGATCTTCGACACTTTCGACAGGCACAATCTTGCAGTCGATGCGGTATCTATCTCAGGAGTCAGCGTTTCTCTGACGGTCGATTCCAGCGATGCCATCCCTGCGCTAGCTGCCGATCTCGGCAAGTTGGCGGACGTGAAATACGAGGGGAAGAAGGCTCTCGTCTGTCTCGTGGGTGAGAATATTCGCGATACTCCCGGCATCATCGCGAAAGTCTTTGGCTCGCTGGGCAACATCAAAGTTCGTATGGTTTCGCAGGGTGCTTCCGAAATTAATCTGACGTTTGTGGTAGAAGAAGACGACATGCTGGACGCCGTCCAGCGGTTGCACAAAGAGTTTTTCTCCGACTTGGACCCTGCAGTCTTCGCGTAACGATAAGCATGTGGGCGCAGTCTCCATTTACACTGTCCGCATGAAGCTACTTCTGCTGGGAGCAGGCAAAACGGGAATCCTCGTCGCGGAGGTAGCGCGCGAACGCCATCACGCAGTAACAATTTTTCGGGCCGCAGACAATCCGGCCGCATCCGCGCTCACCGCCGACGCGCTCCACGACATAGATGTAGCCATCGACTTCACCACGCCACACGCCGTACTCGACAACATTTCGGCATG
>JANXUC010000045.1 GCA_025352065.1 Acidobacteriaceae bacterium
GAATCAGCTCAATAAACCCCGCCACTATCCCGAGAAGTAGCCCGACGATGTACAGCCACTTTGTATGAAACAAGCGATCCGCGCCCACGCCCAGGAGCCAGCCCACGACTGTGGCCGCTGGCAGCGCGAAGCCGATCTGGCTGTACTTGGCGAGCGTTACGAAGAAGCTGCGCTCCTGCTCGGATTGGTCGTCTTTCGGCATCAGACAATCCACCCGCCGCCTACTACAATCTCTCCATCGTAAAATACGGCAGCCTGCCCCGGAGTAATGGCGCGCTGAGGCTCATCGAATGTGCCCGTCACTTCATCGTCGCAAGACTTTTGAATCCAGGCCATCGCGGGTTCATGGCGATGGCGAATTTTTACGCTGACTCGCATGGGCTCGCGTACGTCTTCTACTGAAATCCAATTCAGTTCGCGCGCACGCAGCGTCTTCGAGAAAAGCTCTTCATCCTTGCCGAGCACGACCTTGTGATCCGCTGGGTTGATCTGAATCACGTACAGAGGCGAACCGGTCGCAATGCCGAGTCCCTTGCGCTGGCCGACTGTGAAGTTGTGCACTCCGGCGTGCTCGCCGAGAGTTGCGCCGTCCGTTGCGACCAACTCGCCGGACGAATCCGGCAAAGCCTCGCCCTGCTCTTCGAGATAAGCCTCAATGAATCGCTTGTAATCGCCGCCGGGGACGAAGCAAATTTCCTGCGACTCGGGCTTTTCCGCCGACGCCAAACCATGCTGACGCGCGATTTCGCGGACTTCCGCCTTCGTCATGCCACCGAGCGGAAATAACGTGCGGCTGAGCTGCTCTTGCGTGAGTCCAAACAGAAAGTAGGTCTGATCCTTGGCGCGATCCACGGGACGCTGCAGCAACCATCGTCCGCTCTCTTCCGAATACGAAACGCGAGCGTAATGTCCCGTCGCAATCTTCTCGGCGCCAATCTGACGGGCCATCACGAGGAACTCATCGAACTTGAGGAAGTTATTGCACAGACTGCACGGAATCGGTGTGCGTCCGGCGAGATACTCGCTGACGAACGGCTTCACCACGTCGCGCTCGAAACGAGCCTCGTGATTGACCACGTAATAAGGAATGTTGATTTTCTCCGCTACGCGTCGCGCATCGTAGACGTCGTCAATGGAGCAGCAGCGGCCCTGCACAGACTCCGGCATACCAGCGTGTCCGGCGAGACGGCGCTGATTCCACAGCTGCATGGTGAGGCCGACGATAGTGTGCCCTTCGGCGCGCAGCAGGGCTGCGACCGCGGAGGAATCCACTCCTCCGGACATGGCGACGGCGATAGTAGGTGATGACATAAGTAAGTTATTAGCTCTTAGCCTTTAGCGTGAAGCCGTAGCCTAATCAACTGGCCCTTCGCTAAGAGCTAACAGCTAGTAGCTAATAGCTTCTTTTTCCACAACGGCGACAAATCTCGCAAGCGCGCCACCGTTTGTGGGACGGCGCAAATCGCGAAATCTATCTCTTCTTCGGTGTTCTGTTTTCCCAAACTGAAGCGGATGCTGGCTCGCGCGCGCTCAGGGCTTAGTCCCATTGTTGTCAGTACATGCGATGGTTCGGTCGCTCCGGATGAGCAGGCCGCTCCGGTCGATACGGCGAGCCCCTTAAGATCCAGCGCGATGACCAGCGCCTCGCCTTCGATGGAGTCGAAATAAATGTTCGCCGTATTTGGAACACGCGGCGCGGCGGCTCCGTTGACGCCTGACGCCTCCGCTGCACTCAGCAACGCAATCTGCAATTGGTCGCGCATGGTTGCCATTTTCAGATCATCGCCGCGTTCGAAAGCATGCAGAGCAATCTCAGCCGCCTTGCCCAGTCCCACAATTCCAGCGACATTCTCGGTCCCGGCGCGGCGCTGGCGCTCGTGCCGTCCGCCATACAGCATAGGCTGGAGTTGAGTTCCCTTCTTCACATAGGTCGCGCCAACTCCCTGCGGCGCGTGCATTTTGTGACCCGAAATCGACAACAAATCGCAGCCAATCCGATTAACCTCAATGGGCACTTTACCCGCCGCTTGCACGGCGTCGGTGTGAAAGTAAACATCAGCTTCAGCCGCAATCTTGCCGATTTCCTCCAGCGGCTGCAGCACCCCAGTTTCGTTGTTGGCCATCATCACGGAGATCAGTTTCGTATTTGGACGCAGCGCGCGCTTCACATCCTCGGGATCGACAAGCCCCTGCCCGTTTACGGGGATATAGCTCACCGCAACGCCAATTTCCTGCAACCGCTGGCAGGAGAAAAGTACGGCATGATGTTCGATGGTCGAGGTGATGACGTGATCTCCCGCCTGGACGACTCCGAAAATTCCGAGGTTGTCGCCTTCCGTACCGCCGCTGGTAAATACGATTTCCGATGCTCGGCAGCCGAGCAACTTCGCTAACGAATCCCGCGCCTTCTCCACGGCGAAGCGCGTTTCCTGCCCGTGGTGGTGGATCGATGACGCATTGCCAAAATGCTCTGCAAAATACGGCTCCATGGCGGCGCGGACTTCCGGCAGCATAGGCGTAGTCGCGTTGTTGTCGAAATAAATTCGGCGCATGGGAGAGCCTAGTGGAGCGTCTACTGGTACTGCTCTATTGTCTCAGATATGGCAGAAAGTCAGTTTAGAAGACCCGCGCGGCTAGGGGAGCCAGTTCGGAAGTTGCTGATGCCAGACCAGCGTATGGCCGCGCACCTTCATGTTGTTAGTCTGCGCGAAGGCGACCAGTTGATCGCTCTGCGTGAAATCGTAGGCAGAGAGGTCGGTGGGGCTGCTGCCTTCGCGGGGATGAATAATGCCGAACTTCATTACGTTTTCGGGCTCGACCTGCGAATATTCCGCAGCCAAGGTGGGGGCATAGAGACTTCCGTCGGTCAGCAATCCGGGCTGCGTTGCAGCGCCCATGCTGATGCCCAGAGCGTCCCCCGCCTGACGCAGTGTTAAGCCCCCGCCTAGGGCGGTCATAAGTCCGGTGTAGGCGGGCTTCTTCGCATAGCTGGCGTCGAAAGGAAGCGGCCAGCCATTGGGATCGGAGGAATTGGGCAGCCAGGAATGTGCGTCGGTAAAACCCCACGTCTGGAATGAAGTGCATTTCGGATTCTGCACGCACGCCGTCATAATTTCGTTGTAGAGGGTGCCCTGCGCGGCAAAGCTCGCGACGTCTCCCGTGGCAAGGCCAGCATCGAGTTCCGTGATGTGGATTTCCAGGCCGAGGTCGCTGAAGCGTTTCAGATTCTGCACAAAAGAAATCAGAATGTTGGGATCACTATCAAACCACAAGCCAATATGCAATTGGAATCCGACTCCGCTGAGAGGGACTCCACGGTTTACGAAATCCTGAGCCATGGCATAAATGGCATCCGACTTTGCGCTGATTTGTTCCGCGCCGTAGTCGTTATAGAACAGCTTGGCGTTGGGATCAGCGGCGTACGCCCAGTTCAGCGCTTGCTCAATGTAAGCCGTGCCCTTGCTGGCAGACCCGATTCCGGGCTTGTCATACCAGAGCGTGCTGCGCATGGTTCCGTCGTCGTTGAAGGCTTCGTTGACGACGTCCCAGGCATAAACCTGGCCCGCGTAATGATGCACGACCGTAGTGATGTGACCCTGGAGAATTGCATTGAGCTGGGCAGGAGTGTGGCCGTTTGGAGGAGGCGGTGGCGGCGTACTGTATCCACGGCCTCCAGAACAGCTTATGCAAAACAGGAGGAGTATCGCGAGCCAGGCTGCCCGTGAAACATCACGTCCAGAAAAAAATAGCGATTCCATCAAACACTCCGGCTCGGTTCCCGCAAGAACGTTGTAACCTAGCGCTGGCCCATCGCCACATACGGCGCAGGGTGCTTCGGACCCATGTATTCCGCGCGCGGACGAATCAAGCGATTGTCATCCAACTGCTCAATCACATGGGCAGCCCAACCCGCAATGCGGGAGATGGCAAAAATCGGCGTGAACAGGTCCACGTCGATGCCGAGTGTGTGATAGGTCGAAGCGGAATAGAAATCCACATTCGCGTTTAGTTTCTTTTCCGCGTTGATGAAGAGTTCCACCTTGCGCGACATTTCAAACCATTTCAAATTCCCGCTGGACTTGCCTAGATCTTCCGACATCTTTCGCAGGAACGTCGCACGAGGATCTTCCGTGTGATAAACGCGGTGGCCAAAACCGGCAACTTTCTTCTTCGCGGCTAGCATGCCTTTTACGTGCTCGACCGAATCCTCACCCTTGGCGTCAATTTCTTTCAGCATCTTGAATACGGCTTCATTTGCGCCGCCGTGCAACGGCCCTTTAAGCGCGCCAATCGCCGAAGTGATCGCTGCGTGCATATCCGACAAGGTTGCCGCCGTCACACGAGCGGCGAAGGTGGACGCGTTGAGTTCGTGATCGGCGTGCAGAATCAGAGCTACGTCCAAGGCCTTCTCCGCGGTCGACGAAGGCTTTTCGCCATTCAACATCCACAGGAAATTCGCAGCGTGCGACAGAGACGGATCGGCTTCGACGATGTTCTTCCCCTTACGAATTCGGTCGTGGATCGCAACCAGCATTGCGATCTGGGAAGTCAGCCGAATGGACTTGCGAACATTGGCGTCGTGGTCGCCGTTCTTCGTATCAACATCGTAGATTCCAAGCGCCGAAACCGCCGTCCGCAGAACATCCATGGGAGCGGCGTCTTTGGGAAACAGGCGCAGCAATGAAACGATGGAGGGATCAATCTTGCGTTCCTGTCCGAGCTTCTTCTTTAGGTCGTCGAGTTCCGCCTGCTTGGGAAGATTACCGTTCCATAGCAAGAAGCAGGTCTCTTCGAAATTCGAATGCGTTCCCAGTTCGCGGATATCAATGCCGCGATAAGCCAGTACGCCGAGCTCGCCATCGATGTAACAAATACTGGAGTTGGTGGCGACGATACCTTCTAAACCCCGACCTTGGGTGGTTGTCCCGCTGGACATAATGACCTCTCTCCGAGCCAATGCTAAAAATAAGTACGAAGTAAAACGGATTTGCGGATCTCAGGCGCGCGCTCCCGCCATGCTCGCAACTCTTTTTTATACGCCAAAATTGGTAAGTTTCCAAACGCCCAAGGACATGTACGACCGAGTTGGGAGGCGTAACGCGGCATCCCTGGTCATCTTCGCCGCTCAAGCCTTACACTCGTCGAGCTAACCCGCTATGCCCGCAGGGTTTCCTTGCGTACCGTCAGGTGCTCGATCAAGTCGTCCTTGATCTGATAGCCCGTTCCCGGCACGTTGGGAACCTGAATCGTACCTCGCGCCGAGACGGTTACCTCGGGCTCGACAATGTCTTCCTTCCAATACCGCTGCGACGCAGAAACATCCCCCGGCAGCGTGAAGTTTTCCAGTGAGGACAGGTGGATATTGTGCACACGCCCAATTCCCGATTCGAGCATTCCGCCACACCAGACCGGGACGCTGTGCGTCTTGGCGATATCGTGAATCTTGATGGCCTCGCTCATCCCGCCAACCCGTCCAACTTTGATGTTGATAATGCGGCAGGCATCTAACTTCAGCGCCATTTCCGCGTCGCGCACCGTTCGAATCGACTCGTCCAAGCAAATCTTCGTCTGCAATTGTTTCTGCAGGCGGGCATGGTAGTAAATATCGTCGTTCCAGAGCGGTTGCTCGATCATCAGAAGATTAAATTGATCGAACTTCCGGAGGTGATCGATTTCGTCGAGACGGTAGGCTGAATTCGCGTCGCAGCTCAGGAGAATATCGGGCCAACGGCTGCGGATTTTCGCCAAGACATCAACATCCCATCCGTGCTTAACCTTCACCTTGATGCGTTGATAGCCCGCCGCCAATTCGGTTTCGATCTTGCCCATCAACTGATCCACAGAATCCTGAATTCCAATCGACACTCCGGTCGGAATCTCCCTTGCTGAGCCACCGATTAGCTTCCAGAGTGGAACCGCCTTTTGTTTACACTCCGCTTCCCACAGGGCGTTCTCCAGAGCGCCTTTCGCCATGCGATTGCCGCGGACCTTCTCAAGCAGAGGAACGCAGTCAGCACCCGTAGCTAAGGTCTTTCCCAACAGCGCAGGAATCAGATATTGCCGCAGGACAAGCCATGCGGAATCGACGAACTCTTCGTTGTAGAAAGGATGCGCGTCGGCGACGCATTCACCCCAGCCATCCACTCCATCGCAATGCACGGTAACCAGCATGGTACGGCGATCGTAGACGCGTCCAAAGCTGGTCTCGAAAAAGTGGACCAGCGGCATGTGCAGTTCTCGCAGAGTTACGGCTTCAATTTTCATGGCTTATTGTCTTTAGATGTTTGGGCTTGCAATCTTACTTGGCGTACGACCAGTCTTCTTCCCAGCGGCCCAGCAGAAACGTTCCATTTCCATCGTCGTCGCGTTCGTATCCCAAAACAGACAGGCCCTCGCCGAACGCCTTCAGAAACGCTTCCCTGTTCCGGCTCTGCACTTCCGCTGCCCGAGCCCGTGTTTGCTCGGCGGCTTTCCACGCATAAATCTCGCCCGGCACCGATACTCTTTCTACGACTTCAAGCTGCGGCTCAATTCCCTCTTCCAGCAGTCGCGTCACGCGCTTCGAACGCAGCCACCATTCGGCGATCAAGCGATCCGTTGGCAGTCCGCCATGCAGCGCGGACGTGGTCACTCCATATTGATTGATGTTGTAATGCCGCATGATGGCGCCCAGCCGCCGAATATTGAAAAACGCATTCTTTATTTCTAGCGGATCGAAGGTCCACTCCATTAGTTCAATATCGCGCGAAAGCGCCTCTTCTCGCTGGAATAGCTTGAGTTTTCGTCCCACTCCAGCGTTGCGATAGCGTTCGTCCACACCCGCCATGTGGGAATGCAAATAGGAATGGCCGTTGCGATGCCCCGGGACGGAAATGGCAAATCCAACGAGTGCGCCGCCGTCAAAGGCTCCGACAATCTGCCCGCCAACCTTGTCGGCCACCACGAACATTCTTAAAGGGATCAATTCGGCGTCGCTGAATTTCCACACGTCTTGCTGCAACTTTACGCACAGGCGAAACTCGTCGGTGCCCTGACATTTGCGAACAACGATCTCGCTCATTTCGCCGCCCGCTCTTCCTGTTTCACACTCTGCCAAAGCGCTTCAAGTTCTGCGATGGAGGCGTTTTGAGGACTCTTTCCTGCAGAGCGCAGTTTCTCTTCCACGCCCTGAAACCGTCGTCGAAATTTACGATTTGTCTTCTTCAATGCCGACTCCGAATCCACTGAAAGATAACGCGCAATATTCACCAGCGTGAAAAACAAATCCCCGACTTCCTCTTCCAGCCGCGCCTGCAATTCTTCGGGAGCTTCCGGCCTCCCGGACCCTGCAATTCCCCGACCCTGCGGCTTCGGTCCTGGCGCGGGATACTCCCGCAGATGCTCGCGAAGCTCTTCCGTTTCTTCTTGCAGCTTTTCGAACAAACCTTCAATATTCGGCCAGTCGAATCCGACGCCAGCCGCGCGCGAACTCAGCTTGCGAGCTTCCAGCAGAGCAGGCATCGCCGAAGAAACGCCTTCGATCTCAGACGTCGGAGCCTTTGACTCGCCTTTACCTGCCTGCTTGCCCTGTGCTTTTTCCTGCGCCTTAATCGCGTCCCAGTTGCGTAGCACTTCCGAAGAAGTCTCGGCCTTAACGTCGCCGAAAACATGCGGGTGTCGGTTCACTAGCTTGTCGCAAAGCCTGTCGAGCACCTGATCAATCGAAAACGTTCCTTCTTCCCGCGCCATCTGGGAATAAAACAGCACTTGCAGCAGAAGGTCACCCAGCTCACCGGGAAGTTCTTCCCAGTCGCGATTATCGATCGCTTCCAGGACTTCATACGTCTCTTCAACGGTGTACGGCTTGATGGAATCAAAATTCTGCTCGCGATCCCAAGGACATCCGCCGGGCCCGCGGAGCCGCGCCATAATTGCAACTGCTCGCTCGAAGCGCTGCCCGGTTGTGCGGGTCGGCGAGGAAACCGAAACATCCAGGGCATGTTCTGTCATTGATTCTCTAATTTAAATGACGCGGAAGGTATTGACCAAGCGCTCCGTCTCATCGGAAATCAGCATCTCTGCGCCGAGCGAGGCCAGACGCTTCATATCGGCAGCGTCATTCACCGTCCATGTTCCGACGCGTTTGCCAGCGGCGCGCAGATCGGCAACCAAGGCTTCGTCCAGGAGATGCCATTCCGGCAGCACCCATTGCACCGGAAGGCTTCGACTTAAAACCTCAGCGGAGCTAGCTCCGCTGCCGCACGAGCCGTCGGCGAACAGGAAGCCCAGCTCTATCAAGCTTTCCAGCTCACGTAAAGTCCGTAACACTTCCGGAAGAAACGACGTAACCACGAAGCCACACCCAGGTGGATGCCGCCGCAACAGTTCAAGAACCGCAGCCTCTAGCCCGGAAACTTTGAGCTCGATATCAAGAAAATATTTCGCAGAAAACCGAGCGAGAACTTCCTCCAAAGACGGCAAGAATCCCTGACTCTGCCAACCAGCCAGCTCTTTTCCCGACATTCCGGCAACAGAGTTCCCATGAAACGTCTCGTCATGGCACACGACAAGGCTTCCATCCGCCGTCGCGCACACGTCAAATTCAAAGCCATTGCAGCCATGCTGCAAGCACAGATCAAACGAAGCCAGCGTATTTTCCGGAATAGACTTTGTAGCTCGAGTCCCGCGATGGCCCAACAATAGAGGACGTGATGGGACTGTCATTCGAACTTACTCAAGATCGAAATCGCGGATGGGTCTACCCGTGTCGGGAGATTCCTTCGCCCGCTTCACGGCTTCCTGGAATTTTTTTTCCAGCAGGTCTCGTTTTAGTAAAGAGAGATGATCAAAAAAAGTAATACCGTCTAGGTGATCAATTTCGTGCTGTATACAAGCACTTAATAATCCACCGTTGGCTTTAAGGCTTTGCAATTTACCATGATGGT
>JANXUC010000077.1 GCA_025352065.1 Acidobacteriaceae bacterium
TTCGTGCCATTGAAGCTCTTGGTGCCCTCGACAAACTGCATCGCGATCGGCACTTCCACTTTCAATACGTCCACGCCGTAGCGGTCCTTACTGAATTCGCGCATGGCGTCCATGACGAGTTCCGGCTTCTTCTTGGCGTACTCGACGCTCTTTTCGTCCAGGCCTTCTTCGTAAACGATGAATTCCAGGAAGAAGGGAATATCGTTGGCGCGGCACTCGTCGCCGAGGCGCTCCACCCAGGCGTGCTTCACGTCGTTGACCTTTTCTTTGTCAGTCGGCGAGTAATAGAGCAAAATCTTGAGACAATCCGCGTTCAGTTCCTTGATGCGGCGCACGGACCAGTGGTCGAGCAGGTCGCCGAGCCGTCCCGGCGTGGTCTTGTCGTATCCCGTCTTTTCATAGGCCATGATCAGGCCAGCACCCGGGGCGCGCTTTTTCGATGCGGGGATGCCCCACTCGGGGTCGAGAAGAATCGCACTGGCATGTTGAGTGAGGACTTCCGTCACTAAAACCTTGAACTCTTCCATCATGGCATCGTTGACTTCGCCGCCCTTTTCTTTCGCCAGAGACTTCTGCAAGGAGCCGCGCTGGTCCATGGCGGCGGCGGCGATCACACCGCGTTCGTTGGAAACTGCTTTCAATCCTGCAAGTTTGCCAGGAGTAAGTTTCATAAGGCCTCCGTTGTTGCTGGGAATGTTGGGATTAGTGCCGTGCCCCGTAAGCATTGCAAAGGGACAAAATCATTGTAATATGCGAAAAGTCTAAACGAGTGTTCAGAATCGAGGCCTCTAGTGTTGCCAGCTGCCTACGCGAGACGTTTTGATCTCGCCGATGCAATAAACACAGAGGGTGCCCCATCCTTTTTTCGCGTTCTTTGCGAAAAAGGGTGGGAAGCAAGAATCTTTCCCCAGAGGCTTGGGAGAATCATTGCCGCAACGGCAGATTCTTCAAAATCGACATCTGTTTGCTGACCAGCGACTCCACACCTTTGCGTGCAATGTCCATCATCGTCTTCAACTGCTGGTCGTCGAACGGATGCTGCTCGGCGGTTGCCTGGATTTCGACAATTTTCCCCGCGCCCGTGAGCACAAAATTCATGTCCACTTCCGCCCGCGAGTCTTCTTCGTAGCAGAGGTCGAGCAGGATTTCTCCGTCCACAATGCCAACACTGGTCGCCGCCACAAAATCGCGAATCGGAGCGGAGGTCAAAGTTCCCGCCTCAATCAGCTTCTGCAGGGCAAGCCCGACGGCGGTGAACGCGCCAGTGATTGAAGCCGTGCGCGTGCCGCCATCCGCTTGAATCACGTCGCAATCGACAAACAGCGTGCGCTCACCCAGTCGCGTCAAGTCGGTAATAGCGCGCAGCGATCGTCCAATCAGCCGCTGAATTTCCTGCGTCCGCCCGCTGGGCCGTCCCTTGGTGGATTCTCTCGGTGTGCGTGTCAGCGTCGAGCGCGGCAGCATAGCGTATTCGCTGGTAATCCAGCCTTTGCCTTGCCCGCGCATAAAGCTGGGAACGGACTCTTCCACAGTCGCGGTGCAGATAACGCGCGTGTTGCCCACCTCAATCAGCACGGAGCCTTCGGCTGTCGAAATGAAGTCAGGAATAATGTTGACCGGGCGCATCTGCTCGGGCGTGCGGTTATCGGAGCGGTAGATCATCAGGTGGGATTGTAGCAGTTGGCTCGGCGTCGTCGACAACTGGGCCAACTTCGCGATGGCGACCCAGCGTGGACTGGTAGTGTGAGCAGTTCTGCACAGTCCGGACCAATGTTCGACGAGTATGATTCAGGCTCAGAACTTATTCTGGCGGAGATAAGCGCATTTGAGGACTCGCCGTTGAAGTTAAATGTTCACCGTAGTTCGGAGAAACTCATGTTGAAGACAAAGTTTGCGGTTTTCTCGACGATGATGCTGTCGCTTCTGCTGTCGGCAGGCGCGGCAGCGCAAGACGCTGGTCAATTCCTGATTCTGAGCGCTCAGTACGGCAGCGAACGCAATCACGTGGACGTAACCAATCGCCTGAAGGATTTGGCGCGCCGCGACCAACCCTTTCGGATAACCTTCGAATCGATGGCTGTCGACCCGGATCATGGGCAAGCGAAAATGTTGCGGGTGTTTGCTCGTGGACCAAACGGACAGGAACGCAGTTTTGATTTTCCCGACGGTAGTCCATTCGACGGCCGCCAGTTCCGCAGTTGGGGACGCGGTGACTGGGGTGACGAGCACTGGACCGGCGGCTGGCAAGGCAGGTCTGACAATGACGCTGGCCAGTACGTCATCCTTACAGCGCAATATGGAAACGAGTCGCGCCACGTAGACGTGACGAACCGCTTAAAAGAATTGGCCAGACAGGACCGCGTCTTCCGCCTGAACTACCGCACATTTGGAGTGGACCCAGCCGAGGGACGCTCGAAGGCGCTCTATATCTTTGCGCGTGGTTCGAACGGACAAGAGCGGATGTTTGAATACCCCGACAATAGTTTGATCGACGGATCGGTCTTCCGCAGTTGGGGTAGTGGAGAGTGGGGTAGCGGCGGCTGGAGCGGCCAGTGGAATGGTGGCGGCAATGCCCGGAATAACGGCGGTGATCGCGACGATCAAGGCGACTCCGGGCAATTCCTCATCCTTAGCGCCCAGTATGGAAGCAGGCGGCGGCATATAGATGTCTCCAACCGGCTGAAGGAACTGGCGAGGGCGGATCGACAATTTCGCCTGGACTTCCGCACCTTTGGCGTCGACCCGGATGAGGGACACGCAAAGGTTCTGCGCATCTATGCCCGGGGGCCGAATGGCCGCGAGCGTATGTTCGAATATCGCGACAATAGCGTCATCGACGGCGCACAGTTCCGAGGCTGGAGCGGAGGCGAATGGGGTGATGCCAACGGCCGTTGGAGCGGGCGATGGGAAGGTGACGAGCGCGACGAAGGAGATTCAAGGCGGGACAGGCAATAACTGCAAACTCTGCGAAGCTGCGATGCTTCTGGTAATTAGGCGATTCCACTCAGAACCCCTGTTGTGAGTGGAATCGCCTTTCTCGCGCCAGCGGGTGCCAAGAGAAAGGCTCGGAGCGCGTGTTGCCCAATCAAGACGGACCTTCCTCGCCTTGGTTCGGGCCAGCAAAATGTTCCACGTGGAACATTTTGAAACAAAGGCAGCGCCATCAATCAGTTAGAAAAGATTCAAAATAAATCTGCGGGTTCGTGCATGGTTGGGCTGGTAGTTTTCCCAAAACGGGAACGACGGAGTGCCGGTAGTTCGGCGGATGTAGGGCGCGCGGTCACTCCCCAGTGTGCGACCATGGGAGCGGTAGACCATCAGGTGGGATTGTAGCAGTTGGGTTGAAGAGGAATTGCAGCATTTGTCGTCAACCAGTTCTCGGGTTGCAGACCTTGGGGCCCACATATGTAATACAGCCGTTCGCAGTCAGGCCCGGCCACACGGTTCATCATCAGGTTTTCGTAATTTTTGGTCCAATGTACCCCACTTTTATCTCTTGCTGGTTCTCTGGGCGGGGCCATTCAAAGTGGATTCGGAATTGATTCAGTTTGACTTTCCCGTGCCAGGGACAGAAGAGCTGTCTCCTCGGATTGTCCGGGTCGGGGAAAGTCAGGTCGCTCTCACGGTGAGGTTTTTCCGATGAGAACTGAGATTTGTTGCCGACGAAGTGTTCTTGGATCACTTCGGTTCCCCGGCTGCTTAAAGTTCCGCGCGCATCGATTGTCTCGTCCGCAACGGTTTGGAGAATCCTCAAACGCTCGAACGTAAGCTCAACGATGCCATGATGGAAAGGAACGCTCCGAAGGGTTTCTTCAATCGTCGCAGAGAACTTCAATTTTGGAAATCGAATTCGCGCTACTTCGAGCATTTCGGGCCAGGTTCTAGGATTTGGCGTGGCCGCGAGCGCCAGCTTGGACACTTCCCATAAGTTAGGGACATGAACATCTGGTAGCGGTTCCTCAGGTATTCCATGGGAGACAAGAAGAGGTGTCCGGGCGAACCGTCTTTCCATGTCTAAGAAACTGAATACTCCGGCATTTACCCCGCCGATTATTCGCCGGGATCCCTCGCCCAATCCCTGATTCGTAACCTCCGTCCCTTCAAACTGGAAATAATCATCCGGGTTTGGCTGCCTGCTATCGTCCCAGAACGGGCCAGATTTCGAAAGCCAAGTTAGAACCAAGGTCGTATAGTTTCGGTCTTTCAATGCCAATACTGCGTACTGGACCGAGTGGATGGGTGTTGAGAGACAGTGACTGAAAGATCTCGAGCAGTAAAGTCGAGTTGCTATCGCGGTGCTTCGGAGTCGAAGCCTGAGAAGCGGCTCGAGGGCTTCGCGAAACTCGTTTGGAGTCTTATATTGTCCAGCCAAAGAGAGGTCATTGATATGCCACTCCACGGGACTAATTCCACCCAGCAAGATTGGCCAGATCCTTCTCGATTTGGTCGAAGAAACCTTCGGACCAGTGGCTGAGATTCCCCTTCCGGTCTGTCGCGACACTTGTGACTTGGGGCACACCCTCGTCGCCGGTCGCCGGATTGAAGAAGTGGATCGCCACGTCATCCGGCGCGATGACGGCATCTCGAAGCGCTAAGCGTATGCCATTCAGCACATGATCGCTGTGCGTTTCGACGAGGATCTGCTGACCCGAAGCAGCCGCTTGCGCGAGAAATTGACCCATCCGGGATTGCCCTCGCGGATGCAGATGTGCCTCTGGGCTGTCAACGATTAGTACCTGTCCGGGACTGGCGCAGAGACCGGCCACAAGTACGGGAAACGCGTAGGTTAACCCATAGCCAATATTGGAAGGCTGCCGCCAGTTATCGGTCCGCGAGGTTCTGAGCTCCAGCCGCATAAGCCGAGTGCCAGGAATCGGTTGTGCATTTACCTCAGCTCCAGGGAACAATTCTCCTGCCCATGCGTTTACCTGCCCCCGCAATGTTTGAGGGAAGCCTGGTTTTGACAGGCATCGTGCTGCGTCGACCTCGAAATCATCGTTTTGGTGAAACCACCATGCAGCATATTGACCAATCGAACCCACACTGGCATTGACTGGGTTTGTATCATCGGGGACTGGATACACCTCAGTTTCAGTTTGCCGGGCGGCGCTCAAAAATACGGTTTGCCGCAAGACTTCGACTAGAGGCATGGCCGATTCCGCTTCAGCGATACGTGGGAGCAAACTAAGATATCCACTGTTTTCCAATATGTGCAACGATTTTGAGGTTCGAATGTGTATTGATTTCAGCTTCAACGAGCGGCGGTCTTCTTCTTCATTAGCCTGGAAAGACCAGCGAACTTCAACTGAATCGGTCTTCGCACCGAGAGTTATGGCGGCACCGCCCTGCTTTTGATTGATGACATCGCCGGGGGTCCCGAGTCTCAGCAAAGGTCCGTTCAAACGAAGCCTGTCGCTTTGCAAATCAGCCTGCAACGTCTGAGTCAGTAGCAGAACAGTCTGCAATACTGTCGACTTTCCAGCCGCGTTAAATCCGGTTAGCAACGTGAGCTTACCAAGCGGAAGATCTAGGTCTTCGAAGCACTTGAAATTACGCAGGTGTAAGGCCGTGATCATTGGACGACCTTCTGGATCGCATCCCGCATCATCGAAAATCGATCCTTAACCTGGTTTCGGCTGTTTGTGGAATACGTGATTGCCTGCACAAAGCTCGGATTGTTGGTAATAAGGGTGCTAACGGCCTGCTTCAGCCGTAGTCCGAAATCGGCGATCTCGATGTCGGTGAAACGGGCAAGGTGGACAGAACAAACATCAAAGAGGGCAATATTCATTACGGAACGGGAGTGTGGGCCTTCTTGGACCAGAGATTTACGGAATGCATGTTCTTGGAAGAGGTTGTAGTTGTTCTTCATCGATTGAACAAACTCTAGCCGGAGTGCAGCCAAATCCTCCTCGGAACTCTGATTCATTTGCGTTAGGGTCTCGGCGAGGAATCCGTCCATGTCCCCGGCAGGGTAGTTTTCCCAGCCCCGGAGTCGGAACGCACAAAAACGGTTGATCGCTTCTCGGTCGCGCATATCCTTGCTGCTGAGCGAGCCGCCGGTTGCCTTTTTGAACTCCGCAGTCTCCACCACCTCTCCCAGCCAGCGCGTTGCGGAGCCATTGTAAAGGCAGTTCCGCATCTGCTGGCGAGTCAGAGGTTCGCCGCTGTTGACACGCTCGAAAATGTCGAATTTTGCCTGAGCGGGCGCGTTTGCATCGAGGATGTACAGAGTAAGTTGGGTATCTTCTATACGTTCCTGAAGGCCAAGCTGCAGACCTTTGAAGAACCTCCCTTGCAGGGGATTTTCAACCTTACCATCTTCAGTGTGATCGAATCGCAGCTTGAATTTGTTATCGAGAAATCTGTGGAACGTGCTCAGACGCTGAAGTCCGTCGACAACGATGATACGGCCGTCTACACCTTCAGCCACATAGAAAACAGGTAGGGGGAGCCGCATCAGACAGGACTCGATGAGTCGTGACTGCTTCTCTATAGACCAGACGAAAGCGCGCTGGAAATCAGGGCTCAGGTCATAGCGGTCGGCTCGAATGCGGCGTACTACCTCACTCACCGTGCGCTGCTCACTGCGCACAAACACTGAATCAAGAGGATACTCCCCCCAGCCGAAGGAGTTCGGTGCATCCAGCCCTTCAGGTTGTTCCGTTTCAGGTGGTTTGCTAAGGTCTTCGTCCATTTCCGTCGCCGCTCATAGCCATTGTCTCACGACACCGCTCTTGCAGTTCATTCCCCACTCTCTTCTGAACACCGCGCATGAGCCACGGGCAACTGAAGCTAATTGCAATGAGCCGAGTGCAACTACCTACTGCCCAGCCTTCAACCGCTCCGCCAGCTGCGCCACATTCGACGTGTCATATACGCTGGATAGGTCTGCATGCCCAGCCAGCGTCTCGCGCTCTTTGCCGTCGACGAGAAACTTTACGCGGTTGATCCCAGGGACATTCGACGAGAGGGTTTGCACGATGGAAACGATGGTGAGTTCTTCGACCAGGATTCCGGAGCGGTGGCCATCGGCCATGGCGGAGCTCAGGTCGACGACCGCCAAGCCGGGGTCCACCAGGTAGACGTTCCGAATTTCCGATCCCGCAGCGATTTGATGCGGCGAGTCTTCGGCGAGGTATTGGTTCAGCAACGCTCGTAAGACTGCGTCGGCGCGCTGTTGGCGGCCCTCTGAAAGTGGAACGGAAGCGCCGCGCGCCATCAGCATGCCGGGATCGTCATAAGCGACGTAGAGCGTCACCTGTTCGCGCGGTCCGGCTTGCGGCGGGGCTACGTGAGCGGCTTCGGCAACACGGGGGATGCTGGCGGCATGGCGCTTGAGCCGCCAGAGATATCCGCTCAAGATCAGCACAGCCATCAGCAAAAAGTAGACGCCGATTTTCAGGTGGCGGGGAATCATCGCGCGGCCTCCAACTGAGCCTTGACGGCAGCGACACCCGCAGCGATCCCAACGGCGATCGACTGCTGATAGTTCTGGTCGGCGAGGTCGGCCACTTCGTCTCCCGGAGGCGCGACCTCGACCGCGACCGCTGGAGCCACGATGTTGTTCAGCGGGCGCAACGGCGCGTAGAGCACTCCGGCAGGGACATCATGTTTGCGAAGTTCAGTGGCGATGCTGGCGGCGGCGGCAACGGCGGTCCGCAAAGAAGGAGCCTGCGCCGACTCCCAAGGCTGGAACTGCCCACGCGCATTTCCGCTGAACGGCAGCAGGGAAGCGTAAACACGGGCGCCCCGACCCTGCGATGCGGCGTGCAGAGCAATATAGATGGCCGGATGCGCTGAGTTGGCCATCGCGGCGCGCTGATCGAGGCTGAGCGTGCTATCGGAATCGCGCAAGATAAGCGCCGACATGCCAAGATTCTGCAGTTCTTTCTGCAGGCGGCGAGCGAGTTCGAGGCAAACATCTTTTTCCGCCAGTGTGTCGCTGAGGCCAGCACCGCGCTCACTGCCTCCGTGGCTGGCATCGATGATGGCGAAGAAATGATGTGGTCCTGACTGCGGCGGAGCGACGACGGTTCCGGCTGCCAGAGTTCCGGGCGGCAGCGGAGTCGCTGAGGTTCCTGGCGGTGTCTGCGGCGTGATCGCCGTGGAAGCAGGCTGCGGAGGCTGAACCGGCGGCGCTTTGGGCGCTGGTCCTAACGAGATCGTGCGACCTTCATTGCTGAAACTCGCCAGCAGCGGCGTGGAACTGTAAACCGTCAACAGCGCGAGGCCGTTCGCCTCCTCATACTGGCTGCGCGTGATCGCCGAATTATCGTAGGTATAGCTTTGCACGACCGGAGGCATAATTGGCTCCCGCGCGAACGTGAGCCTTATCTTCCCGAGCTCGCTGGCAATGGTTGGGTTCACCGGAGACGTGAAGTTTAGGACCAGCCGTGAAGCATCTTCCTTTTGGGCAGAGTCCGATTTCTGCAACTCCGCCGTAAACCGCACCGCCACCTTTCCAACAAATAGGCGTCGCGAATCTCCGTGAAAAACTACTTCGCGGGTTCCTGTGATCTGAGGGATCAGCGCACCCAAACTGGAAACCGGAACCAGTCCACGGCTTCCATCCAGACGGAACGGAGCGGGCAGGTCGAAATCCTTGCCCTTGATATTTGCGCGCGTCTGGCCGTTGGTGAATTCCGCGTCGCGCTGGACAAAACGCAGTTTCCACTTGCCGCCTTCCATCTTGGCGCTGACGTCGCCCAGCGGCTCCAGCACTTCCACTAGCCCAACGTAGTCGCGGCCCTCGCGCGCAATCACCGGAAGCGTGAAGCTGGTCTGCGGCGAGAATACCGCGATGCGTTTTTCTTCGGCTTGAGCGGCCTGTGCGAAAGCCGCAAACGCGAAAGCGAACGCGGTCAACGCTGTCTTAGTCCACCGCATACATGGTCAGGCCGTCCAGCATTTTGGGAAAGAAATCGGTGGATTTTTGCGGAAGGACCTCTTCGGCAAAGGCAATGTCGCGTACCTGCTCCATGCGGCAAGGATTCATCAGGAAAGAGACATTCGCTCCGTTCCTCGCGCGCGCCAAGGCTTCTCCCATGTCGCGAAGGTAGCTCAAGTTTTCCTGGTTGCGAATCGACTCCCGGGAAAGCCCCAGTACGCCTTCCAGTAAGCCCTTGTGCAACTGCACCACATCCAGCGCCTGCTGCCGCAGAGAGAAGCCTTCAAATACGGAATTGCCAATCGACTTCGGCGCATACAGAAGAAACGCGCGAGTGGCCGTCACTGCTATCAACGCGGTGCTGGCTTTTCCTGCCTCTTTCAGAACACTGGTCGCGTGCGCCGCGCTGATGGTGCCCACTACTTCTTCCACGCGAAAATGCTTGCTGGCTTGTTCCACAAACTTGTCGTCGGAAAAATTGGTGAGCCCATGAACTACGCGATGCGTCGGCAGAATGACCATGCCCGGGCTATTCATATTGACGAGGGTCATCATCACGTTGTCGTAGGGAGGATTTTCCAGACGATCTCTGCCAGTAATTTCGGTTTCAGCGGCGGCGCGGCGCTCATTGCGATAGTTCAATGACGTTTCATAACGGTGGTGGCCGTCGGCAATGATCAGCCGCTGATTCTTCATTTTTTCCTGCACGGCTTGGATGACGGCGGGGTCGGAAATCTTCCACACGCGATGGAGGACCTCGTATTCATCGGTGACTTCAATATCCGGTGCGGCAGACGAGGCGAGCAGGGCATCGACTTCGCCCGCATCTGAATACAGCATGAAAATGTGTCCGAAGTGGGCCTTGGTGGCTCGGAGCAGGTTCAGGCGGTCGGATTTCGGCTTGGCCAGCGTCTGTTCGTGCCTAAACACTACCCCGGCTGAGTATTCTTCAATCTGGCCAGCGGCGATGAACCCCCGGCGCTCGGCTTTGACATCGCTGCCGGGGACGGTAAAGCTCTGCGTATACGTGTAAAGGCAGGGCTCGACGTCCGGCTTCAAAACGCCAGTTCGGCGCCAATCCGCGAAGCAGGTCGCAGCCCGAGTGTAGACGTTCGATTCCTCGTTGTCTCCCGGCTCCGCCTTGCCCAAAATGATGCGGACAAGATTATAAGGGCTCGACGCATAGTACTTCTCCTGCATAGCAGGAGTGATTTTGTCGTAGGGCTGGGTGGCGGCAAGTTGCGGTTGGACCCGGGCAGGATCGTAACGGAGCGCGCGAAATGGACGCAGAATAGCCATAAGGTGGAAGAATTTGCATTGTATCAGGCCTCGCGGCTGGCAAAATACAAGTCTAAATGCCTCACAGGATAAGGTTTTCCACCTTTTTGACCTCAGCAGAAAAGGCCAGTGTTTTGCTCACCCGCCTGTGATACTCTCCACAAATAAGAAGCGTGGATTTCCTGCGGAGGGTTAGCCCTAAGTAGTATTGCAAGGGTTCAATTTCTCGTCCATGCTAGTTCCTGTGGAGGACGTATGGTGTCACCACGGTCTATCGGTCGGTTCGCAGCGCTCGCCCTGAGCGCTGCCTTAATCGCAGGCTTCAACACGCTTGCCTGGTCGCAAAGCCCTCTCGATGATGTTCACGTCACGCCTCCTAAGCCCGGAAGTCCGCCGCCGGGTACGGGCGTACTTGACAGTTCCGGCAGGATTCCTGCCGCAAAAGATGTCGTCACCACCGCGTCCCTCAGGGCGCACGACAAACCAATCAAGGTTGCTGTGGATCTGGTGCTTGTGCCAGTCACCATTACCGACCCCATGAACCGCCTGGTCACAGGACTCGATCGTGAGAACTTCGCGTTGAGCGAAGGCAGTGACGTGCAGGAAATCAAGAACTTCTCCAGTGAAGACGCCCCGGTCTCGCTCGGAGTGATTTTCGACGTAAGCGGCAGCATGTCGAGCAAGATTGAGAAGTCTCGCGAAGCGGTGGTCGAATTTTTCAAGACTGCGAATCCACAAGACGAATTCTTCATGATCACATTTGGCGACAAGCCGGAAGAAGTCGCCGATTTCACGCAGTCGGTAGAAGACATTCAGGGCAAGCTCGTTTACACGGTTCCCAGAGGCCGGACCGCTTTGCTGGATGCCATTTATCTCGGCGTGAACAAGATGCGGCAGGCAAAATATCCGAAAAAGGCTTTGCTCATTATTTCCGACGGCGGCGACAACCACAGCCGCTACACCGAGGGCGAAATAAAGTCGATGGTCAAGGAAGCTGATGTTCTGATCTATGCCATCGGCATCTACGACCATTTCTTCGCGTCCGATGAGGAACGCCTCGGCCCCGCGCTGCTCGGCGACGTTACTGAGCTCACAGGCGGTCGCGCGTTCACCATCGACAACCCGAACGATCTGGCCGATGTAGCAACCAAAATTGGCATCGAATTACGCAACCAATATGTGCTGGGGTACCGTCCCAAAAATCCTGTCCACGATGGGAAATGGCGTAAGATTAAAGTCAAGCTCATCCCTCCAAAGGGATTGCCACCTCTGAAGGTTTACGCGAAGACGGGATACTATGCGCCTGTGGAATGATCGTGCTCAGTTTGTTGTAATTTCATTAGTTTTATCCGGGATCTTAGTTTTTGCTACTGCTCAGAATCCTAGTCCCACGCCTCAAAGTTCCAGCCCCGCTCCGCAAAATACTGGTCCCATCCCGGCCGTTCCGGACACTCTCCCTGCGTCCGCCCCTCCTGCGGCGACCTCTCCCGCACCTCAACCCGGCGGCAACTCCGCCAAGGACCAGGACACGACTCTGTCCCAGCCAACCGCTGCTGGCAAAAACGCGCAGGGTGACGACATGTTCGTGCTGCATAAAGAAGTGGACGAGGTTTCCCTCCACGCCACCGTTATGGACGAAAAAGACGCCCTGATTACGAATCTGGACCGATCAGCGTTTGCCGTATTCGAGGACGGCCGTCCGCAGTCGATAACTTCATTCCGCCATGAGGATATCCCCGTTTCCATGGGTATCCTGGTCGATAATTCCGGCTCCATGCGCGAGAAGCGGGAGAAGATCAACCAGGCTGCTCTGAATTTGGTTCGCTCCAGCAACGCACAGGATGAAGTTTTCGTCGTCAATTTCAATGATGATATGTTTCTCGACCAAGACTTCACCTCTGATATAGGGAAACTGAAAGAAGCCTTGGGAAAGTACAACAGCGCTGGCGGAACCGCACTTTACGATGCGGTGATCAGCGCTGCGGATCATCTAAAACGCAGTGCGCGTCTGGAGAAAAAAGTGATCTTCGTGGTTACCGACGGGGAAGACAAAGACAGTCGCGAGTCGCTGGAGCAAGCCGTGCAAGTCCTGCAGCAGGAGGGCGGTCCGACCATTTACGCGATAGGGCTGTTGGGGGAAGAAAAGCAGAGACGAGCGCGGCGGGCGCTTCAACTATTAGCGCAGCGCACGGGCGGAATCGCTTTCTTCCCGAAAACACTCGACGAAGTGAATCAAATCAGCCGCACGGTCGCGCACGATATTCGCAACCAATACTCGATTGGGTATAAGCCTTCGAATCCCAAGAGTTCCGGTGGATATCGCCAGATTCGCGTGGAAGCAAAGTCTCCTCACTATCGCAAGTTGACGGTACGCACCAAGAGTGGCTACTACGCCAACCCATAGCCAGCAAGGTGAACTCCGGTATAGCCCTGTAGAGTTACTATCTTCTTTAACTTTTTTAGTATGGAGAATTTCATGCACGAAGTTTTGCCTCGAATCCCGCTGAGCCTGTTGCTGGTAGCCTCGGTCTTTATTCTGAATACGGCAAATGCCGCCGACTCATCGGACTCCTTGCCAAAGCCTCCGGCGGCCAAGAAAGTCGCCAAGGTGACCGAGATCAACGGTCATAAGCTGGTCGACAACTATTTCTGGCTCCGCGACAAGCCAAATCCCGAGGTCAAGGCCTACCTTGAGGCCGAGAACGCTTACACCGACGCCGTGATGAAGCCCACCGAGGCCTTTCAGAAAAAACTCTACGACGAGATGTTGAGCCGTATCAAGGAGACCGACGTCGAGGTTCCATACCAGGAAGGCCAATACCTCTACTACTCGAGGACGGAGGCAGGCAAGCAATATCAGATTCTGTGCCGAAAGAAAGGCAGCATAGAGGCGTCGGAAGAAGTACTGTTGGACATCAACGATATGGCCAAAGGCCGCGCGTTCATGAGCGTGAGTCAGGTTGCGGTGAGTCCCGACGGGAATCTACTTGCGTATTCCTACGACGACACAGGTTTCCGGCAATTCATGCTGGCCGTAAAGGACCTGCGGACGGGAAAAATGCTGCCCGATCACGCGGAAAGAGTGGGCTCCGTCGTCTGGGCCAACGATAACAAAACGATTTTCTACACCCAGGAAGATGCTGTCGCCAAGCGCCAGTATCAGCTCTATCGCCACACTGCAGGAACCAACGACGGCGACGCACTGGTCTTCGAAGAAAAAGACGAACGCTTCAATCTTGAGGCGTCCAAAACTCGCAGCAGCGCATATATTTTCGCAGTTTCCAGCAGCCACACAACGAGCGAGGCTCGTTATATTCCCGCCGATCAACCCAGGGCCGACTTCAAAGTATTGGAGCCGCGCAAGCAGAACGTTGAATACTATCCCGACCACAACGGTGATTCTTTCTACATTCGCGTGAACGATACCGGTCGCAACTTTCGCCTGGTCAAGGCGCCCGTAGCTGATCCGGGGAGCAAGAACTGGCAAGAAGTAACGGCGCAGCAGTCCAACGTCATGCTGGACGACCTTGAGGTCTTCAAGAACTTTTACGTTTCGTACGAACGTGAAAACGGCTTGCCGCAGATTCGCACCACCGACATACGGAACGGGCATTCGAGGCGGATCGATTTTCCGGAACCAGCATATGCAATCCAGAACTCGGTCAACCGCGTCTATGACACGACAGAATTCCGTTACCGCTACCAATCACTCATTACTCCGCCATCCGTTTTCGCCTATGACATGGAAGCGGGAACGTCCAGGCTACTCAAACAAAGGGAAGTCCTGGGCGGATACGATCACTCGCGTTATGAAGTGGAACAAATCTATGTTCCCGCAGCAGATGGAGTGAAGGTCCCGCTCTCGGTCGTGCATTTGAAGGGCGCAAAGCTCGACGGAGCAGGTCCTCTCTACTTGTATGGCTACGGATCCTACGGCCTCTCGATGGACACATTTTTCAGTTCAGACATTTTCAGCATGGTGGATCGAGGCGTAGTCGCCGGAGTGGCACACATCCGCGGCGGCGGTGAGATGGGCAAAGCCTGGCACGATGCTGGTCGCATGATGAATAAAAAGACGACCTTCACCGACTTCATTTCCTGCGCCGAGTATCTCGTCGGACACGGCTATGGATCGACGGATCGCCTCGTAATCGAAGGCCGAAGCGCTGGTGGTT
The DNA here is from genome assembly GCA_025352065.1 of Acidobacteriaceae bacterium. GTDB lineage: Bacteria > Acidobacteriota > Terriglobia > Terriglobales > Acidobacteriaceae > JANXUC01. The sequence continues at coordinate 14,344 of JANXUC010000077.1, forward strand.
TACTGATGGGTGCTGTGCTCAATATGCGTCCCGATTTATTCAAAGCAGCATTGGTCGGCGTTCCATTTGTGGATGTAATGAACACAATGCTGGACGAATCGCTTCCGCTCACAGTTGGAGAATTCGAGGAGTGGGGCAATCCCAAAGAGAAGGCAGCCTTCGATTACATGATCGCGTATTCGCCCTACGACAACATCGACGCCAAGGCCTATCCCAACATGCTGGTGAAGACCTCCTTCAACGACAGCCAGGTAATGTATTGGGAGCCAGCAAAATACGTAGCCAAGATGCGCGCAACGCGAACCGATCACAACACATTAATCATGAAGACCAATCTCAAACCAGCAGGACACGGCGGCGCTTCCGGCCGTTATGATCGGCTGCACGATACGGCTTTCGACTACGCCTACTTCTTAACGCAGATGGGAATTCAGAATTAGCGCGAAGTATTGCTGCTAGCGCTGCCCCCATTTCAATTTGCTGTGCAGGCTGTCGAAGAAAGTGCTGTGAAAGCGCAGCAGCTTGAACGTGTGCGCGAGTTTGCGGCAACGAATCAGGTCGCCTTCCAGGATCGCCATCCCCATCTGCCCGTCGAAGCTCAGGAATGCGCCTTCCTTCGCGATCTTCGCGACAACCTGAATGGTGACGTTGTCGCACACCACCAGCGGCCTGTGCGTAAGGGAATGCGGCGCTACGGGGGTAATCACAAACGCCTCAACCGACGGCGTCAGAATCGGCCCTCCAGCCGCCAGCGAGTATGCGGTCGACCCGGTCGGCGTTGAAATAATCAGTCCGTCCGCTTTGTAGCTCGACACAAACGCCCCATCAATGGAAAGCTCGTAACTGTTCAGCCGCGACAGCGTATTCTTCCCGACTACCACTTCGTTGAGCGCTTCGTAAGAGCCGATGACGTTCCCGCCTCGCTCGACCTGGCAATCCAACATCGAGCGCTCTTCAATCTCGGCTTTACCCTGGTCGGCAGCCTCGAGGGCGGTATAAATTTCCCTACGCGTCACTTCGGTCAGGAACCCCAGCGAGCCTAGATTGACCCCAAGTACGGGAATCCCCGAACGCGCCAGCACGCGCGCGGCGGAAAGCAACGTCCCGTCACCACCCAACAGCACGACGAAGCGCACCCGCTGCAAAGCGATCTGATCGCGTGCAACCGTCTCCAACCCTTTGCAGTAGTTGGAGGTCTCGCGGTCGGCAATGATCTGGTATCCGTGCGCTTTGAGCCATTCCACGACGTCGGGAACGATACGGCTCAATTCAGGCTTCGTCGGCTTCGACATCAAAGCGACGAGTTTAGTTTTGGACTTCGAGGTTGGCATCGCTTTTGGCGTGATGAAGTATTGTACAGAATCCGCTCCGACTCGGGCGGACGCGCCCGGCACTTTACGAGGAGCTAAATTGCGCGCACAGCAGAAACTCCCGATTGCCTTCCATGCCGAGAATGGGCGATTCGATCACATCGGTCTTACCGCAGCCCAACTTGACTACCGCCTCGCGAACCTTTTCGACTGCTCCCAACTGCGCTGCTCCGTCGCGAACGATCCCGCCCTTACCCACCAGATCGCGGCCCACCTCGAACTGCGGCTTGACCAGGATGACCAAACTCTTCCCGTGCCGTGCTGCAGGCTCCTCAAGGAACGCCGATGCAATTACCGCGGGCAGCACGAGTGTGGCTGAAATAAACGATACGTCCATTACGACAAAGTCAATGCTCACAGGTCCTGCTGCGCTAACAAGAGCCTCTCGGGTCAGCAGACGAGCATTGCACTTCTCCATCAAACTCACTCGCGAGTCCTGCCGCAGCTTCATCGCAATCTGCCCATAACCGGTATCCACCGCGATTACCTTGCTCGCACCGTGCTGCAGCAAGCAATCAGTAAACCCTCCGGTCGAGGCTCCCACATCCATACAAGTCTCGCCCTCTACCTCAATCTTCCAATGCTCAAGTGCGCGCTCAAGCTTCAACCCGCCACGGCTGACATAGCGCAGATCTTCGCCGAGTAAACGCAGCACCGCATCATCGGAAACGTTGACGCCAGCTTTCTCAATTTTTTGCTCATCGACGAGAACCTTGCCGGCAAGAATAAGCGCCTGCGCCCGCTCGCGCGACGCAGCCAGCCCGCGAGTGACGAGAATTTTATCGAGGCGCGTTTTCACTGAGTCCTCGATTTGCAGAAACTTGATATGCAGCAACAAGAAGGGCAAGAACGGCGTTGGTGAAAAGAGGATTTTCGAGAAATTGCGCGCGAAGAAAAAAGTCTGCGCGAAACAGCACCCTCAGCAGTGCAAGCTGTGTAACACGGCTGTAACAAAAACTTTAGTGCTGAACTTTGGTCTTTTTCCACAAACTTTTCCACCGACCTGTTGAAAACGTGGACTATTCTCAGCCTAATTACGCCCACTCCAACCCGCCATCCACTGCCAAAATCTGTCCCGTGATGAAGTGCGGCGCTGTCGCGAAGAATGTCACCGCTTCCGCGATATCCGCCGCGCTTCCATTGCGCCGCATCGGAGTTTTCTTCGCCATTTTGCGCATGAAACTCGCCGCAGCCTTTTCGCCCAAGTCAATCATCCCAGGTGCCACGCAATTCACGGCAACCTCCGGCGCGAGCGCCTTTGCCATCACCCGCGTAAGCATGTGCAGAGCAGCCTTCGACGAACAGTAGTGCGCGTGATCGGCCCACGGACGCAACCCTCCGAGCGAACCGAGGTGAATGATTTTCCCGTTCGCTTTCCGTAGAGCAGTCAACGCTTCCCGCGATACCAGGAAGGGTCCACGCACGTTCGAGGCAAACACTCCGTCCCATTGAGCCAGCGTGATTTCCTCAAAAGATGCGGTGTTATAGGTGCCTGCGTTGTTCACCAGAATATCGAGACGCCCGAATTCTCGAAGCACGCTCTGCAACATTTTGCGCACGCTGTTTTCCTCAGTCACGTCACAGCGCAGCGCGATCGCATTCGCGCCCGCAACCTGCAGGGCATCGGCAGTCTGCTCAGCTTGCCGGACCGATTCGCGATACGTGATCGCCACATCCGCGCCCGCCTCCGCCATGGCGACCGCAATCGCGCGTCCCAGCCGCCGTGCCCCGCCAGTCACCAGCGCCACTTTCCCTTGCAGAGGTTTCATCCCAACGATTGTAAATTGTTTGCGCCGAAAAACCCGCCGCGCCACAATCCAGATACCTCAAATGCGTTAGGATGTAGGACAAATGATTCGCTTCGGCATAGTTGGTTTTGGACTCCACGGCGTTCGGCGCTTGATGCCCGGCTTCGCGCTCTCGAAAAAATGTCAGGTCACCGCGCTCGCCCGACGCGACATCGCCAAAGCGCGCGCTACAGCTGCGGAATACAAGATTCCACACGCCTTCGCTTCCACCGAGGAACTCTGCGCCTCTCCCGATGTCGATGCTGTGCTGGTCACCTCGCCGGATTCCTTCCACCTGCCCGACACGCTCACCGCAATTGTCCACGGCAAACCTGTCCTGTGCGAGAAGCCGATGGCCATGAATGCCGCCGAATGCCGCCAAATGGTGGAAGCGGCTCGCGCCGCCAAAGTTCTTCTCGGCGTTGCACACGTATTTCGTTTTGAAGACAGCACGCGCTGGTTCCGCGACCAAATCGCTTCCGGAGCAATCGGGCAGCCTGTCTATGCGCGTTCCGAATTCAGTTACCAGGTGCATGGCCACGGCCGCGTGTGGCTTACCGACCCTATGCTCGCAGCCGGAGGCCCCGTTGCCGATGTCGGCGTCCACTGCATTGATACCCTGCGCTACGTTTTGCAAGATGAGGTCGTTCGCGTCACCGCTCGCACCATGTCGGATGAACGCTCCGGCGCAGTGGAAGCGGCAGGCACACTAACGCTGGAGTTTTATCGAGGCACGCTCGCCACGGTCATCGTGTCTACCCGCGCCAGCTATCGCACACCTTTGGAAGTTGTCGGCGAGGCCGGTGTTCTGCAGGCCAACGATGCACTTACGGTGGATCGTCCGGTTGAGTTACGTTTCTTGCGCGACGGCAAATCGCCAGAGATCAGCACAGTCAACAATCGCGAAGCCTACGCTCACCAGGTCGATGCCTTCGCCGATGCCATTTGTGGAGAAGCCAAGTTCCCAGCACCCGGCGAAATTGGCTGGCAAAATCAAGAGATTCTGGATGCCGCGTTCCGCAGCGCGAAGAGCGGGCGGGCAGAAGAAGTCGTGCGTGTATCTACGAGTGTGAGTCGCTGATCACTAGTTCTTCGGCGGTGTTCCCTTGGCTTCCAGAATTCCCCAATGCCATTCTTGATCTGGGCTAAGCGTTACACCCAGTGGAAGCTGGAATGTAGCCTTGCTATTTGGCGCGGCGGTTCCCTTGAAATGGTAAACAAGAGTCGTATCCGACCGCTTGACCGCAATCGGCACAGCACCACTCGGAGCCGCATTTGCCTGTCCCGCATTGGCTTGAACCACACTCGCCGAGCCTACTCCCGTCCCGCTATAAACCTTCGCAGTGCTACTTCGACGTCGCACAAGGGTCATACCGACCGTGATCTCCTCAATGTTCCATGCCGTGCCGTTGTAAACGGAAAGCTGTAGCGAGTCGCCCACAATGGCCGCTGGGCCTTCCAACTTAGCTAGCTCAGCAGGCGGAACGTCGGTCACTCCACTGTTTTTGGTGCTCTTGTCGTCCTTGGCATCTTTCGTTGTATCGTCTTTGGCTTTGCCGAGCGGAGCCGTTGCTGCGGGGCCACCAGCAAAAATGTCCGTTAGCTTTAAGCCGTGCGCGGTATACGACAAACTACAGTTCACGTCGGGCGAACCAAAAGAAGACGAATAGGGTTTGGGCCCGTTTCCAAAGCCCAGGTCCAGCGAGAGCTGAGGCGCGATCTTACTCATTCGGCGTGACTCCGCCTCTTCCATCAGCTTGGAGAAATTGTCGTTGTCCACCGAGACCTCGGCAGGCTTAGTCGCCACCTTGGCCTTGAGCATGTTGCGCGCCACATCCCCCAGCGGCACATCCTGGGCCGATTGCGCCCACACTGCCGCGCCGCCCCAGAGGAGCGCAGCCGCAAGAGTGAATTGTAGGGATCGCACTTTCATCAATCTCGCTACTCGGGTTTCCCTACTATTGTGCGCGAAGCCGGAAGCCTGTAGACGAAATCGCACGCTCGGGAACTCACTTTGGTAATCAAGAAGGCAATAGATCGATTGTAGGCGGGATACGTCTAGGCAAGCGATAAGAAGCTCAAACGTAAGGACTCAGCCCAGAAGCAGGCTGAGGATGTGAGCGGGGCGTGCGCAGCGAAGCAGCGAGCAACGGGGCTCGCGCACGCCCGGCCTAACACATTTACAACAGGCCAGAAGTTCGAAATCTTTGGACCGGATCGCCCGCACCCACAGGAACCGGCACAGGCTCCCGCTGAAACAGCCAGCGTGCAATCGCAAATCCCACCGCTACATAGACGAAGTTGAGAGCTTTCACGGGATACCCCCAAGTGACGAATACCTATGGGGGTGAGGTAGTTCGTTACCTGAACACTACCAAGCGAAACTCAGAAGGGCAACTATCCAGACGTGCCACAGCGTGGCACCGAAGTGGGGTTACGGTAACCGTTACTGCGAGTTACCCCAGGGATTCGGATACCCTCAAACGGATTCCGAGCTTTTACACCTGCAACACGTCGCCGTCTCGTGCCA